>CAZKGB010000309.1:0-3658 GCA_964551935.1 uncultured Lentimicrobiaceae bacterium
TTTAGTTACGCCGAAGCGGGATGAAATTTAAAAACATTGTTAACTAAAACTGAAAGTAAAATTCATTAATAATTTTTTTTGATTTTACTTATATTGATTTTTAAATTGTTATTTGTACGGAAGGGCGTATTAAAATAAAGATTATGGGATGTATAATTTTAACAAATATAATTCTCAATATAAGAAGTGCAGGATAGTCGAAAATTTACGGTATATATCTGATATTACGTGTATTGAGACGTTAGCTACAAGGTGAAGAAACAGAAAAATGAAAAGAATAAAATGTTTGCCAAAAGAAAAAATAGAAAGCCAACACACGGTAAGCACATCCCGATGAAAAATCGGGAAGAGCTTTTTACCTTTGCCAACGCTGAATAAATAATGGAGGAAAAATTTAATATATGAGTAGAAAGGACGGAAACGGAGTTCAGGCTGAGCGAGGTCGAAGACAAAAAGCAAAATCTTTAGAAAGTTGGATTTGGGACGCGGCTTGCAGCATAAGGGGTGCACAAGATGCTCCTAAATACAAAGATTATATTCTACCCTTAATATTTGTAAAAAGATTGTGCGATGTATTCGATGACGAAATAGACCGGATTGCAGAAAAAGTAAAGACAAGAACTAAAGCCATGCAATTGGTAGAGCGGGATAAGTCTCTGGTTCGTTTCTATTTACCGCTCAAACCCAAAGATCCCGAGACCGAAAGAACATGGGATGTTATCCGTACGCTTTCCGACAAAATCGGACAAAAGCTAACAGATATTTTAAGGGAAATTGCAAGAGAAAATAAAGACCTGCAAGGTATCATTGACCGTATTGATTTCAATGCCACCACCCACGGACAGCGTGATATTGACGACGACCGTTTAAGTATGCTTATTGAAAAAATTTCTGAAAAACCACTTGGATTAAAAGATGTTGAACCTGATATCATTGGCCGAAGTTATGAATACCTGATACGCAAATTTGCCGAAGGCAGCGGACAAAGTGCCGGAGAGTTTTACACACCCGCCGAAGTAGGCATCATCATGGCTAAAATAATGGATGCCGAACCGGGAATGGAAGTATATGACCCATGCTGCGGCAGCGGCGGTTTGCTGATTAAATGCGAACTGGAAATGGAACTTCGACTTCGCTCAGCTCCCGAAAAACATAAAAGATATGCTCCTCTTAAACTCTACGGACAAGAATTTATCCCTTCCACATGGGCAATGAGTAAAATGAATATGGTCATTCATGATATGGAAGGTGAAATAGAAATTGGCGATACTTTGAAAAATCCGAAATTCAGAGAGGGTAATTCACTGAAAAAATTTGACCGGGTGGTTGCCAATCCTATGTGGAACCAAGGCAAGGATAGTTTGCCATACATAAATGATGATTATTTTATCAACGATGAACTGGAACGCTTCCCTGCCGGAAGCCCGGGCGGTAAAATCGATTGGGGCTGGATGCAGCATATATACAGCAGTCTGAATGAAAAAGGACGGGCAGCCGTAGTGCTCGACACCGGAGCGGCAAGCCGCGGCAGCGGAAACCAAAGCAACAACAAAGAAAAAAACGTCCGCAAATGGTTTATTGAACAGGATTTGATTGAAGGCGTGATCTATCTGCCCGAAAACTTGTTTTACAACACCAGCGCTCCGGGAATTATTATCTTTTTAAACAAACAAAAACCGGAAGAGCGGAAAAACAAAATCTTTTTGCTCCATGCCGGAAAAGAATTTGAAAAAGGAGATCCAAAAAACTACATTACACAAGAAGGCATAGAACGTATTGTTGAAACCTTTAAACAATTTAAAGATGTAGAAAAATTTGCCCGGCTGGTGGATAAAGATGAGATTGTAAAAAACGATTACAACATTAGCCCCAGCCGCTACATACAGATTAACGACGCCGAAACCTACCGTCCGCTTACCGAAATTGTGGAAGAACTGAACATGCTGGAAGAAGAAGCGGCGGAAATTGACAGGGAAGTAAAAACTATTCTGGAAAAACTCGGCATAACATGAAATTTGTCGAAAACGAACATATCGAATTGAAAAGGTCAACCGGGGAACTGAAAGAAGCCATCATTTCCATTGCTGCCATTTTGAACAAACATGGCGAAGGGGAATTGTATTTCGGTATTAAGAATGACGGAACGGTCGTCGGACAGGATGTCACCGAAAAAACGTTAAGGGATGTTTCGCAGGCCATCGGTCATCACATCGAGCCAAAAATATTTCCCGTAATCGAAAAAGTAAATTTCGAAGGACTGGATACCATACGGGTTCATTTTAAAGGAAGTGATATGCCTTACTTCGCCTATGGCAGGGTATATTTAAGAGTGGCCGACGAAGACAAGCAGTTAAGCCCGGCTGAAGTGGAGAAAATGATCCTCGAAAAAAATATTTACCGCAGCAAATGGGACAGTAATTTATCGGATCATACACTTAACGAGATAAACCGGGAAGCTGTAACCAAATTCATTGAACAGCTTAAAGTTGCCGGAAGGTCGCCCGAATTAAGCGAAGACAGTGAAGTTGTTTTAGAAAAACTCGGTTTAATTAAAAAGAAAAAACTAACTTTTGCAGCTTGGCATTTGTTCTGCGATGCCCAGCCGGTTGAACTGCAACTGGCGGTTTTTAAAGGAAATGATAAAACGGGTTTCCTGGATTTCAAACCGCCGGTAAAAGGCAATTTATTTTCACTGCTCGAAACATCGGTTGAGTATCTGCTGGATAAGATTAACTGGCGGGTGGAATTCGGCAGGGATATGAAACGGCACGAAATCCCGGAAATTCCCGTAGCAGCCCTTCGTGAAGCCATTGTAAATTCCTTTGCACATCGTAATTTCAACGATCCCAAATCAAACGAGATCGCCATTTTTAAGGACCGGATCGAAATATTTAATCCGGGCACATTCCCTCCGGGATTAACGCCTGACGACTTTATTACAAAGCATGAACGTTCGCATCTTCGCAACCCGAAGATTGCCGAAATGTTTTATTACACAAAAAATATTGACCGTTGGGGTTCCGGCCTGCAACGGATAGACAATGAATGCAAGGAAAACAATATCCGTTATGGTTTCGATGTATTGCATAATGGTGTTCTGGTTACTTTTTACCGGCCTGTATCAGACACAGAAACAGGTGGTATAAAAGGTGGTATAAAAGGTGGTATGAAAGTTTCAATCATGAAAGGCAGTGTGTTAAATTTGCCCGAAAAACAAAAAGAGGTATTATTCATGATAATGGATGATAACAGCATATCTATAACAACGGTTGCCAAAGTTCTGGGAATAAACCGTTCGGCTGCACAAAAACATTTTGATGCCTTATCAAATAAAGGAATTATCAAAAGGATCGGAGGAAAACGCGGCGGGCACTGGGAAATTACAAACGAAACGGAAGAATGATGGAAGGGTGGAAAAAAAATAGATTGGGTGAGATTTTGGAATTAAATTATGGGAAAAGTTTACCTAAAAACAAAAGGGAAACAGGTTCTATTCCCGTTTATGGCTCAAACGGCATTGTAGGTAGCCATAATCAGGCATTTGTAAATGAACCGGGTATAATCGTGGGAAGAAAAGGCTCGGCAGGCAATGTCGCTTATTCAGATATCCCTTTTTGCCCAATTGACACTACTTTTTATATCACACAAAAAGACACGA
>CAZKGB010000310.1:0-3654 GCA_964551935.1 uncultured Lentimicrobiaceae bacterium
GAACGGAATACATCCGGGTACTTTAACTGATGTTACCATTCCTTCCGGCAAAACAAATTATCCTACAGTTGACAAAACCGTTTATTGTAAAAATTTAACCATAGAATCTGATGCTGCCGGCGACGGTTCGTTGATTGGTACTGACTATATTATGGCTGACGGTATGGCAGTCGTTGAACGGTATCTTACCGGAGGACAATGGCACGATGTTGCTGCCATGACAGTTGGCGCAACCATTGAAAGTTTTTACTTTGACCACTCACCGGATGTTTGGATGAATACCTATAACGAACCTGATAATACCAGAACAGGCCTTACCGATCTGGCAACCCCCATGGAATTGGGATTGGGTTATGAAGCATGGGTTGAAGCAGGTTTCGATACAACGGCCAGATTTGTTGGTGTACTTAATGGTTCTGCAGCAATTCCCACATTGTCATTTACATCAGGTCCTGACTTAGGCTATAACCTAATTGGAAACCCGTTTACCAGCGCTATCTTTTGGGACTGGGGAGTTTGGACAGCTCCTGCAACAATTGACGACCAGGTATGGGTATATGATGCAAATAGCGGTGGTTATTTAGATTATGTTTCCGGGTCCGGTGCGGGTAGTTTAGCAGGTGGTGTTATCCCTATGGGACAAGGGTTCTTTGTACATGCAAACAACGTGAATCCTACGATAGTTATTCCTGAAACTGCCCAAATTCATAGCTCTGTTGGCTTTTATAAATCGTCTAAAAAAGCACCACCTCATTTTATATTAACAAGCCGTAAAGGGTCAAAACATGATGAAGTTTGGATTGTATTCCATGAAGGCTCCACAGAAGCTTATGAAAATGGCTTCGACGGCAGAAAATTAGTTGCCATTAGTGATGTTGCAGCACCTCAAATTTACACCAAAGAAGGTGACGAAATATTTAGTATTGATGCCCTTCCTCCTCTTGACGAAAATGGAAGAATCATACCATTATATTTTAAAGCCAACGAAAATGGTGAACAAATAATTGAAGCCAAAGATTTAGATTTGGTTAGTGATGTTAATGTTGTTTTGGAAGATACAAGACTAAACATTTTGCAGGATCTTAATAAAAAACCCATTTATAAATTTGATGCGGTAACTTATCAAAATCCGGCACGTTTCCTTCTTCACTTAAACAGATCTTCTTATGGAATCAACGACAATAAAAGATCAGATATTAATGTTTATGCTTTTAATAAAAACATTTATATCAGTAGTAAGGCGATGCAATTAATACTTCTAAAAAAGTAACTGTTTACGATATTATGGGTAGAAAACTCCTTAATAAATCAGTTCCTTCCGGAGATTTAATCAGGATTCCTGTTAATGCATCTGATACTTATGTGGTAGTGCGGGTAATAAGCAAAGGCGAAGCTTATACAACAAAAGTTTTTATTAAATAACATTTAAAATACTAAGAAAATGAAAAATATAATCAGAACATTTATTGTAATAAGCTTTCTTTCGGTAATGCCGTTGCTGTCAACAGCCCAGGTAATGGGACCTTCTGACCCAAATGGTACCCCTCAGGGGCAACCCATTGGTGGTAGTGCTCCTATTGGTGGCGGTTTGTTTATCCTTCTGGGACTTGGTGCCGCCTATGGCAGCAAGAAAGTTTACGAACTAAATAAAAAGGAGCTGGACGATTAGTCCGATTGTGGAAACCCTTCCCCAACCCTGCTGTACCTTGTGTTCAGCAGGGTTTTTTTATAACAACCAAACTTTAAAAAGTTAACTGCTTCAGCTAAAAAACATTTTTCAGGAAATATCAAATATCAAAAAACAAATACCGGGAATTAGATTTTAAGTAGCTTTAAGCAATTTATTAATCATTTCTAAAAGTTTCTTGTTATCAATGGGTTTTGCTATATAACCATCAAAACCCGCTTCATAACACATGTTTTTATCTTTTTCCGAAACATAGGCAGTTTGAGCAATAACCTTCACCTTCGGGTTTATGTAGCGTAACTGCCTAAGTACTTCAAAGCCATCAGAGTCAGGTAATTGAATGTCGAGCAAAACCATATCAATGTTTTTGTTCTCCTTGAAAATATCAACGGCTTCTTTACCCTTGCCGGCTTTAAACAGCTGTGTTACAAATGGTTTTACTATTTGAGAAAGCAGCGTCATACCGGCCGGGTCGTCCTCTACAATCAACAGTTTGGAAATTTCATAAAGCGTGTTTACCTTAGGCTGAGTCTGCCTCTCTTCCTTGTGTGCTACGATCCGGATATTAGATGCAGGTAACATAAAATGGAAGGTTGATCCTGCCCCCACCTTCGAATCAACCCAAATAGTTCCATTTAATAACTCTACATTCCTCTTTGTCAGATACAACCCCAACCCTGCTCCACGGTAAAGAGTAACATTTTGGTTTTCCACTTTAAAAAATCTGGTAAAAATCTTCTCTTTATACTCATCTTCAATGCCTATTCCTGTGTCAGAAACATAAAAATGCAACTTATCTTCCTCCCTCTTAAAACCAAACGCTACAAAACCTTTATCGGTAAATTTAAACGCATTGTCGATTAATTTCACAAGCGTTTGACTCACCCTTGTTTCGTCAGAAGTTATAAAGACCTTTTCCTTTGGCACTTCTCCTTTAATTTCCACCGCAGATCTACCTGTTTCATTAAATTCTTTCCGATAGGTTGTTTCCAGTTTGGTAATCAAATCGTTTACGCAAAACTCAGCCGTTTCCACGGTCATCTGCCCCGCTTCTATAATCGAAGCATCCAACGCATCATCAATTAACTGCAACAACGAATCACTGCTGTTTTCGATTATTGATTTGTAGAGAAGTTTATCCTCACGGCTAACTTCTCCTTCAGCCAGCACCTCGCTAAAACCGATTATCGCATTTAAAGGGGTTCGTATTTCGTGCGTTAAATTTGAAAGAAACGATGATTTTAACTGATCTGATTCCCGGGCTTTATTATACTCTTTCAAATAATAGCGTTTGGTGAGGCTCATTAGGATGTAGGCAGAAATACCAAAAAGCAGCATAGCCGAATATGTATCAATAATACGAGTCTGATGGTTAATATAATCTCCTAATGCAGTCGGATGCGTAAACTCGTAAATAAACATAGCTACAACATTGGTAAAAAACACCAAACTAACTATTGCTAACTGACGTCCACTCATCATAAAAATAAGATAGCTATACAATAAAACCAACAGATAAAACCAATAACTCTGCGATCCATAATTATAGTACCACACAAAATTGGTTGCAATTAGTACCGTGATGATAAATATCCATTTTGCCGGTGTAACAAATCTCTCTATCTGACCAAGATAATAAATAAGAATAAAAAAAGCCAGACTGACAAAGGGAATAATGTATAACTCAAAATTAAATTCCAGAAAAGTATTAACAACAATTGATACAGCAGAAAAAACTATTCCAATAATACTCAAAGGCAATAAAAACCCTTTCTCAAAGTCTATTTTCTCACTTGAATCCAGGTTAAAACGTATTTCACCCAACAGCCATTTTATAGTCCTTATCATAAGCTTTTCTTTTATAAATGGAAAGTGTCTGTTTTTAACCGGTTAATTAATAACAACACCTGGTTTTATAGCAAAAATAAAATATTAATTCATACTTTTCCACTAATCAGACATATTTA
>CAZKGB010000311.1:0-3653 GCA_964551935.1 uncultured Lentimicrobiaceae bacterium
TCCCGACGTTGAAAGTTTCGAACCTGCGACCCTCCCGACGTTGAAAGTCGGGATGCTCTGAACCTCTACATTAAGTAGTATAAAAAAAGAGAGAACCATAATTAAATGTTTCTCTCTTATGTGGGAACTGCAGGATTCGAACCTGCGACCCTCTGCTTGTAAGGCAGATGCTCTGAACCAACTGAGCTAAGCTCCCTCGTCGCTCAAAAAGCGAGTGCAAATATACACTGTTAATTTATTTGTGCAACAAATTCTTATAAAATTTTGATAATAATTTTACCCCTTACCGTAAATGTTTGTACTCGTATTATTTACATACGACTGTCGTGTGTGTTGATTTGTTTAGGTGGTTAGTTTAATAACCAGCAGAAATGCATAATGTAACGCTTGCAAACCAATCCCTTTGTTTAGAAAGGGATTAGATGCTATTAAACTCCACAGCAGAACAATAAAATAAAATTGATTATTCATGCTGTCGGTAATTCCAGTCGATTTTACGCGAAACAAACATCACGGTGGCAAGTATTGCGAACAAGCCTATACTGCCAACGAGTAGTGCATAACTTTCCAATTGTATAATAATGTAGATAAAGCTGTATAGGATCACCAGTGATGTAGTAATGAAAAGCGGAAACTTCCATCTTTTTAAAATACTTTTTGAATAGAGCCCAATAAGTACAACAACGGCAATAGAAGCAATAAAATAGGCAACCATAAAAGAGCTGTGTTCTGAAATTGAGATCAGCAGTGTGTAAAACATCACGAGGGCAAGCCCAATCATTAAATATTGAAAAGGGTGAATGTCGATTTTGCTGATACTTTGAATTAAAAAGAAAATCAAAAACGTGAGTGAAATTACCAGATATCCGTATTTTGCCGAGCGAGTACTTTGTTGGTATTGATCTACCGGAATCATCAGGTTCACCCCAAAAGCATACTCGCTTAAGTTGGGTAAAGTATTTGTAAATGATTGAGGAAAAGGTCTGTTTATATTGAGTACTTTCCATCGGGCGTTAAAGCCGCTTTCCGTTAACTTGTTGTTATTGTATGGAAGGTAGGTTCCGATAAAGCTTGGGTTTTTCCAAGATGATTTTATTTCCAGTTGCGTTTCTTGTCCAACTGGGATTATTCTGAATTGTTGACTTCCGTTGTATGATATGTTCATTGAAAAGCTAAATTGTTCATTTACTGCCGAATCATTTAATAATTGACTTTCAAGGCTATTTAATACGAGCGGTTTATTTTTGTTGAAACCTCCTAATCTTTTATCGGTTGAATATTTTGGTGAGAAGGAATAAGATTTGTTACCCACCTTTATGGAAACCTGATTTGATACACCTTTTAGGTCGGATGTTTTGATTATTATACGCGCCTTATTCCACAGAATTACCGGATCGGAATCAGCTATTGTTTCAATGTCAGGCTTTGAAAACACTCCGTTTAGATGAAACACTCCGGAATAAACAACTGAACTGTACATCCCGTATGCTTTTATCTCAGGATCCAAAAGTGCGTCAATATTTAGTTGCTTTGGAAAAAAATAGCCATAGTTTGTATGGGCTACTTTTGAAGTGTAGATGGCTTTGGTTTCAACATTCTTTTTGATTACCTCAGTGTAGGTAACGTATGGAATCTCGAGCACCGGACCATACAACAACACCTCTTCTCCCCATTTTTTGTTTATATCATCTACTACCGATTGTTGTCGTTCTTGCCGCTCGTCAATTAAATTGTTTATGTACGAAAGCGGGATTAACAAGATTAATGTCAGTATACCGACAAGAACCATTTTGATGGACAAAGATGTTTTAACCCATCCAAGGAATTTGTTTTGATTTTTTTGTTCCATAATTTAAATTTAAAGGTTATGAAATTTACTTTGTACTACAAAGTAAATAAATAAAAAAAATTTATCTGTTTTTTAAAAGTGCTTCCAGTGCTTTAATGTGGTTTTCGAATGCTTTACGCCCCTTTTCAGTAATACGATAGGAGGTATTTGGTTTTCGCCCTATAAACTGTTTAGTTACAATTAAATAACTGTTTTTTTCCAATGCTTTAAGATGACTGGCAAGATTTCCGTCAGTAAGACCCAACAACTCTTTTAGCTCATTAAAACTTACATCCTGGTTTACAGAAAGCACCGACATGATTCCTAACCGGATTCTGTTTTCAAAGAGTTTGTTTATATCTGAAATGATACTTTTCATTTTTCGTACTTTACATACATTACAAACCCGTAAATAATATGTAGCAAACCAAAGCCCAACGACCAAAACAGCAATCCGAAACCAATAAAATAGGAAGAGATAAGTCCAAGCAATATTTCGAGCAGACCAAGATACCGAATGTCGTGTAGGGTGTGTTTGGAGGCATTAACCAACCCTAATCCGTAAAAGATTAGCGTTACAGGAGCAATCAAATAATAGAGATGATGAAAAGCCAACGCGATAATGAATAGCCCGCCCGATAAAATGGGTAAAAACAGATTGACGATTAACCTTTTGGCTGAATAATTCCACAAAGTATTTCCTGATTTTTTCGCTTTTCGATAACTGAAAAAAATGGCTGTGGCGATGGCGAGAAGAAGAACAGTTAATGCCGTAATTATTGAAAACGTTAGAAATTCATTGAGTGACTGTCCGTGCATCATTTGATCTTTCCCAAACGAGAGGTTTTGTAAATAACGTACACTAAAAAAAGCACTATACCTGAAATATACAAGAGTGGCGCCTAACAAAGCGAATACCCCTGCGAAAATACCCGATAGCCCGCTCAGCGATAAAAACTGTGTGGATTTTTCCATTAGCTCTTTGATACCATTTAAGTTCTCCAATTGCTTTTCTACGTTTTTCATATTATCTATAGTTAAAAGTACTTTGCAATGCAAAGGAAACAAAAAAATCAAACTTTAGCTTAATGTTAACATCTTTTAACTTTTCGATTGGGGTTGAGAAACCGGGTTCTTTTTATAATGATAAACTTGTCTTGAGCATTTCCACCAGGCTTTGTATGTTAACCGAAATCCCTGAAATAACATAGTTTGCTTTATTGTAATAAACTTCTCTTACACGGAGTTTGTCATTAATAAACTTCTTGAGCTCATCTTCACTTTTTTTTGCTACAAGGGGGCGGCGCTTTTTAGCCTTCGTGAGCCGGTAATAAAGGGCTTCGGGTGAAAGCTTAATGTAGAGGCTGATTCCATTTTGATTGATCAGTTCCATTCCGTTATGGAAACAGGGAGTACCGCCACCTGTAGAAATTACCGTGTTTTCGAAATCAAGGGTTGAAACCAGTAATTCGTGTTCAAGTTTACGAAATAATTCCTCGCCATATTTGTTGAAAAACAGGTCAACCGTGGTTTTGTATTTATGCTCGAAGGCTTTATCAATATCGTAAAAGGTGTAGCCCAATTTGCGTGCTAACTTTTTTCCAAGCGTGGTTTTTCCCGCTCCCATAAAACCAACTAGATAAATTCTGCTCACGTGCGATATTTTTTTTCAAAGATAAAACTATGACAGGAAGCACCAAAAAAACAAGGACCAAAAAACAAGCGCCAAATTTCAAACCAACCTGCCGGGTTGGCAGGTAAATTCTAAATTTTAAACAGGTTTTGATTTTTTAATTATTGTGATTTGTGCTTTTTTGCCAAAGAA
>CAZKGB010000312.1:0-3649 GCA_964551935.1 uncultured Lentimicrobiaceae bacterium
GCTGCCACATCGGTAGCCACCAGAATTTGCAGATTTCCGCTTCTGAAACGCTGCATCACCATATCGCGTTGCGATTGCGAAAGGTCGCCATGCAAAGCGTCGGCATTGTAGCCGTCTTCAATAAGTTTATCGGCAACCTCTTTGGTGTCGCGCCGGGTACGGCAAAACACGATGCCGTAAATATCGGGGTTAATGTCGGCAATACGTTTTAGAGCAGCATATTTGTCGCTCGCCCGTACAACGTAAAAGGCGTGTTCAACATTTTCTGCACCGGCATTTTTTTCGCCAACCCGTATCTCCTTACTGTTTTTCATGTATTCGTTGGCGATGCGCGTTACCTCTTTGGGCATGGTGGCCGAAAACAAAAGGGTTTGTTTTGTTTCGGGAGTTTCCGACAAAATTCCGTCGAGCTCTTCTTTGAAACCCATGTTTAGCATTTCATCGGCTTCATCAAGTACAAGCCACTGAACATGGTGGAGTTTTAGTTTTCTTCTTTTAATAAGGTCGAGTGTACGGCCGGGTGTACCGACAACAATATGGGCACCTTTGCTGAGTGCCCTCATTTGGGTTTCGATGCTGGCACCACCATAAACAGCCACCACGTTTAAATAGTTGGTGTATTTTGAATAGGATTCCAGGTCCTTGGCAATCTGCATACAAAGTTCGCGTGTCGGGGCCAGCACGATGCTTTGTGTTTGATTGCTGTCGGTATCAATTTGCTGTATAATGGGCAGGCCGAAAGCAGCCGTTTTTCCCGTTCCGGTTTGTGCAAAAGCCAGCAAATCCTGATCGGAGTTTTCTAATAAATGTGGAATGGTTTCGGCCTGGATAGGTGTTGGATTTACAAATCCTAATTCACCAATAGCCTTCAGAATATCCTTTTGGATATTAATGTCTTCAAAAGTCATAATATGTTTTTAAATTGATGTGGGCAAAATTGCCTCCATTTTGGAATTTTAACCACGTCAATTTACCCCATAAATTACGACAGAAAAAATTCAAGGGTGCAAAGAAACTCTTTATTTTTTAATAAAGCACTATAGATGTGTTAAATAATTGAAATATATGGCTGAAGGCTGTTCAAAATTAACTATTTTAGCCCATATCAAATTTAGCTAATTTAGTTTGATTTCAATTACTCCAATCAGGAGTTTTACTACTTTTGTTTATTATTTCACAACTGAAAAACAAATGGAAAACACAACATCAGATAAAAAACTTTTTAACGAATTTGCGCCTGTTTCAACCGAACAGTGGAAAGAAAAGATTGTTAAAGATTTAAAAGGAAAACCATACAGCAAGCTGATTAGGAACACAGCGGAAGGGTTTGAAATTAAACCTTTTTATCGGGAAGAAGATCTAAAAGATCTCTCTTTTGTCGAGAACTTACCGGGATATTTTCCTTTTGTCAGAGGTAAAAATATCCATGAAAATCACTGGCTGGTAAGGCAGGATATCGTGGTAAACGATATGGCAGAAGCCAATAAAAAAGCACTGGATGTTAGTCTAAAAGGTGTTGATTCGTTGGGATTTATCTTCTCTGAACAAATAAATCCGGGAGAAAAAGAGATGGAAAAACTTCTGGAAAATATTCGTGCCGATATTATTGAATTAAACTTTTCCGGGGGAGAACCCAACAAAATTTTAAAAGCGGTTGATAACCTGGCCAAAAAATACAATCGTGATTTAGAAAAGATAAAGGGCTCTTTGGATGTTGACCCGTTGGGTGAGTTTTCAACAAAAGGTCGGTTTGCTAACGGGCAGGAAGAGGATTTTAATCAACTGCTTGAGCTTTTTAAAACAGGTAAACATCTGCCTGCTTTTCAACTGATAACCATCAACGCCCATCTGTTTCACAACGCCGGAGGAGGTATTGTTAGTGAGCTTGCCTATGCCCTGGCCATGGGTGCCGAATACCTTACTTTTTTAACCGACAATGGACTCTCTATCGACGAGGCAGCTCCAAAAATACGGTTTCATTTTGCGGTGGGTTCCGACTATTTTATGCAGATAGCCAAGTTCAGGGCATTTAAACTGTTGTGGTCAAAAACGGTTAATGCTTACGGATTGGAAAAGGCTGAAAATGCTGCAACCCATATTCACGCTTCCAGCTCGTTATGGAACAAAACGGTTTACGACCCTTATGTAAACATGTTACGAACCACCACCGAAACCATGTCGGCACTTATTGGTGGTATCGACAGCATGATGGTTTTGCCTTTTGATAGTGCATTTTCAAATAGTGATGAGTTTTCAGAACGGATTGCCCGTAATCAACAGCTGGTGTTAAAAGAGGAGTCCTATTTTAATAAGGTAGTCGATCCTGCTGCCGGTTCGTATTATATTGAAAATTTAACCGGTGAGCTGATGCTTCACGCGTGGAATCTCTTTTTGGAAACGGATAAGCAGGGGGGCTACCTTTCGTGCTTTCGCAAAGGAATTGTCCAAAAAAGAATCCAAGAAGAATCGATAGCAAAAGACCATGATTTGGCTATGCGTAAACAATCTTTGCTGGGCATCAATCAGTATCCCAATATTGCAGAGCATCTTGATAAGTTAAACGATGATTCGGTGCTTTTTCCACTCGAAACCAATCATTCAAAAACCGGAGTTCAGCCGTTAAAACAATATAGAGGAGCCATGGCTTTTGAGCAGCTGCGATACCAAACCGACCGGTTTTCCGAAAGTAACCCAAGGCCAAAGGTTTGGATGTTTACATACGGAAATATGGCCATGCGCCGGGCACGAAGTCAGTTTGCAGAAAACTTTTTTGGCGTGGCGGGTTTTGAAATAATCGACAACCCCGGATTTGAAACGGTAGCCGAAGGCGTTGCTGCTACCAAACAGGCCAACCCTGATATAGTGGTGCTTTGTGCCTCGGACGAAGATTATGAAACCATGGCCAAAGAGGCATTTTCGGCATTAAAAGATGATTTTGTTGTAGTGTTGGCAGGCTATCCGCCGGCACTTGTTGAAGAATTAAAAGCTACCGGCATGGAAAACTTTATTCATGTAAAAAGCAATGTTTTGGAAGAGCTGAAACGCTATCAACAGATGCTGGGAATTAAGAGTTAATAGTTGCTCACGGTTGCAAACCGTGAGCTAAAGCGTTTTTTATTAATCTATTTATTGATCTATCTCACGGTTTGCAACCGTGAGATAAATTAAAATCTGATTAAAGTTTAACATAAAAAATACACTAACAAATTCAGCTCACGGTTTGCAACCGTGAGCAACGTTAAACCAAAGCAGTTTGCAACTGCACAAAGCAAAAATAAAAAACAGTATCCATGTCAAGTTATCACATAAAAGACGAATCGGCATTATACTTCCTGACTTTTACGGTAGTGGGTTGGATTGATATTTTCTCTCGTCAGATTTATCGTGATGTATTAATTGACAGTTTTGATTATGCCCGAAAGAAGAAAGGGCTTCTCTTGCATGCCTATGTTATTATGACAAATCACATTCATGTATTAGCTCGTGCAAAAGAAGATTATAAACTTTCGGCAATTGTCCGGGATTTTAAAAAATTCACCAGTAAAAAGATTTACGAATTGCTTGATAATCCTGAAGAAAGCAGAAGGGAGTGGATGAAAACAATCTTTCTGAAAGCAGGTGCTTTGAATAAGGATAACGAAACTTTTCA
>CAZKGB010000313.1:0-3634 GCA_964551935.1 uncultured Lentimicrobiaceae bacterium
TTAGTCACCACCTTTTGTACATAAGGGGTATTAATAACCGTAAGAGGTGTTCCTGAAAGGTTCTCACTTAATACAACATCTTTTCCGCCATACTCGATAATGGCGTTTTTGTAACCTTCGGAAACGCCGCACTCCTCTGAAGCAATAAAAACGGTTCCAACCGAAACAGCAGCGGCACCCAGGTCGAGCATCTTTTTTAAATCCACTCCGCGCACAACACCCCCGGCACCAATTACCGGAATATTGCACTCTTTACGAAGCATGGGAATCAAATCCTCAGGTTTCGTGTTGCCGGAATGCCCCCCGGCTTCCGAAGTAACAGCAATCAATGCATCCGCTCCCAGTGATTCAACCTTTTTGGCATATTTTAAATCCACCACATCACAAAAAACCTTAATTCCATGTCCCTTACAACGTTTAATGGTCTCTTCGGGGCTTCCCAGCGAGGTAATAATAAAATCAACCTTCATATCGATGCAGGTTTCCAATTGTGCCTTGTACTTTACATTGGATTTATTCACAATCAGGTTAACACCAAATGGCTTATCCGTTGCATTTTTTATCTCAACGACAGCCTCTCTGAAAGCTTCATCGGTTCGATAATTAAGAGCCGGAAAAGCAGCAGTAATACCACTGTTCAGGGCTTCAATAATCATTTTTGTATTCGATACCAAAAACATGGGAGCCATAATGATGGGGTAATCGATGCCCATCATCCTGGTAAAAGAGGTCTCTATTCTACTGTTATTATTCATGATAAATGCATTTTTTTTTGGACTGACCAAGATAGAAAAAATTGGATATCCATTTTCAATTTTTTACCGAAACCGGCTATTCATTTCAGATTCTAAATAGAACATTTTTTCGAATTCTTAACAGGGAGCTACAAACAATTTGTTTCCTTTGCCGCAAAATTTACAGTATGAAGCAGATAGTATGGTTTCTTTTACTTTTACCGCTTACCATAAGCGCGCAAAGCAGCACGCAGATTGTTTCAAAAAACAGCTCTTCTTACATCTTCGGGCAGATTTATTCCGATTTTTATCTTGGGTTAAACGATCATTTTAAGCCACAATCGGCGTTTGTGTTCAAGCAGGGAATAATCGGTTACAAACACACTTTTGAAAACAAACTATCGGGATTAATTATGTTGGACGTAACCCGGACAACCCACTTTACCAGCTTAAGCGACACCGGCGGTAATGTAGTCCCGTTGGACTATTTTGAAGGGAGTAAATACACTGCCTACCTGAAGATGGCCGAAATTAAATGGACTGTTAACCATCGGTTTGCCTTACGTTTCGGACAACTTCTCAACACACAATACCTCACTTTTCAAGATAAATTTTGGGGGTTCAGGTACGTGGATGTTACCTTCCAGGAAAAGTACCGATTTGGTATGCCGGCCGATTTTGGAGTTCAGGCTGACTACAAACTAAAAGATAAACTCCTTATACAACTTTCGGTAGTTAATGGCGAAGGGCCGTTCCGCTATCAGGATATCCTAAGCAGGTTTTTGTATTCGATAAATCTACAATATAGTCCGGTTGAAAATTTTACTCTTAAACTCTACACAGGAATAGAATCGGCACCCGATACGGGAATGTATGTGAATTCAAAAAAAATCCTATCCTTTTTTACCGGATACAAAACCAAACAATTTGGCATGGGTGCTGAAGCAAACTACGTAAAAGATTACGGTTATGTTTCAGGAATAGATAAATATGGATTTTCAGCCTACGGATTCGTAACCCTGCTACCCAAATGGGTTCTGCTTGGCCGTTACGATTATCTGTTCCAACAATATGATACCCACAATCTCATTAACCATTATTACATAATCGGAACACAATACGAACCTGTCAGCCATTTACTAACCTCCTTTAACTTCCGATATTATTCCAAAAACGATTTTCCGGTAGTGTACCTGAATGTTGGATTAAAGTTTTAGCCGATTCCTGGTTGTAGTTATACATAGAAATTGGTAAAACGGCCTTTCATTCGCCGTTTCGTTTTTTTGCTAAAAAATAATTAATTTAAACCTTTTGTATTTATATTTTATATACTTTTACTTAACCAAATTTTACATTTACCGAATAAAAGTAACTTTAACACCTTCTGGTTAAAATAACCTTGATAAATAGAGTTTTAACCGGTTTTTTTATTTCTGTCGTCGTTTTATTAATGACCATGGAGGGGAATGCTCAGGATTTAACTCACTTCAAAGAGAATAAATCCTCGGTGCATGGTAGTGTTTCTGCTACGGGTATATTTTACAATTCGCAAGGTATTACACCTCGAAAAACTCCTTTCTCCTATATTTTAAACGGCAATCTGGTGGTAAACCTAAAAGGATTGGTTTTACCATTCTCCTTTACTTACAGCGACCGGAACAAAAGTTTTCGACAGCCTTTCAATCAGTTCGGGCTCTCCCCAAAATACAAATGGATAACACTCCATTTGGGCTACCGAAATATTAATTTCTCAAAGTACGTGCTGGGAGGCCACACCATTTTTGGAGCCGGCGTTGAATTGACGCCGGGAAAATTCAGGTTTGGTGCTGTTTACGGAAGACTTCGTAAAAACACCAATCAGGCTACCAATGTCAATAACCCGCTTAACGATACCATTACATCCTTTACCCGAAAAGTAATGAGCGTAAAGATTGGTGTTGGAACCAAAAAAACGTTTGTCGATTTAATTATTATGCGCGCTGCCGACGACTCAGCCTCGCTGGATCCGTCGGCCATAGAAACAGGCAACTTCCCGGCTACAAACCTGGTAACAGGCATTAACAGTCGCATTGCCTTTACAAAAAATATTCACCTTGAAATGGAAGGAGCTTACAGCATTTACACAACCAACCAAAGCTCAAAGGTCTCTTTTGACGTTCCCGACATTGTAACAAAAATTATTCCTATAAACCTGTCATCAATGGGCTATCTGGCATTACGCGGACTGCTGGAATACCGAAACAGAAAAGGGCTGAAGCTTGGAGTTGCATATCGTCGGATTGATCCGGGATACAAATCCATGGGAACCTATTTTATTAATAATGACGTTGAAAACTTAACCTTCAACACGGGATTTAGCGCCTTTAACCGTAAACTACGATTTTCAGGAAGTATCGGCCTCGAGCGAAACAATCTAAACACCACTCGAAATGCCACCACTAAAAAGATGATAGGTTCTGCTATGGTTTCCTACGATCCGGTTCGCATTTTTGGTATAACAATCAACTACTCCAACTACAGTATTAACCAGCAACCGGGTAGGATTCAAATTGCCGATTCGGTTAAACTCTACCAATCCAACGGAACATTTATGGTAATGCCTCATTTTCAATTTATCAACTCGAAAAACAGTATTAGTCAGTTTGTTTCATTGGTTTTTAGCCAAATGAAGCTGAACGACAAAAACCCGACTGCCGGTTTTAACAACAGCTTTACTACCCTTAACAACATGCTGTCGTACAGCATAACATTTATTCCGGTCGGACTCTCTGTAAACACCAGTTTTAATTATAACAAAGTTAGCATGATGTCAGGAAACAGCACCAACACCGGAGGCACCCTGGGTATTTCCAAAGGTTTTATAAAAAACAAACTCTCGCTGGGCCTTGCTGCAAACTTAA
>CAZKGB010000314.1:0-3630 GCA_964551935.1 uncultured Lentimicrobiaceae bacterium
AAACTTTTATTATCATAAAAAAAATCCGAACTTTTTTAAGTCCGGATTTTTTTTGCTTGACGAAACCCCCATCACTATTCAGCTTCCATAAACGGATATCGGTAATCGGTAGCAGGTATCATTGTTTCTTTAATGGTACGCGGTGATACCCAGCGCAGCAAATTCAGAATAGAGCCTGCTTTGTCATTGGTTCCGGAGGCACGCGACCCGCCAAAAGGCTGCTGGCCAACCACGGCACCGGTTGGTTTATCGTTGATGTAAAAGTTACCGGCAGCATGAGTCAAACGGTCGGTGGCCAATTTAACCGCATAACGGTCGTGAGCAAAAATGGCTCCTGTTAAAGCATATATGGAAGTACTGTCGAGAATATCCAACGTCTCTTCAAATTTATCGGCCCGGTAAACATAAATGGTCAGAACAGGACCAAACAACTCCTCTTCCATGGTAATGTAATGTGGATTAGTGGTAACAATAACCGTTGGACGGATAAAATACCCCTTCGATTTATCGTAAGTACCACCGGCAATGATTTCGGCATCGGCATCCTTTTTGGCCTTATCGATAAACATCGACAATTTATCAAAAGAGGCCTCATCAATAACGGCTGTCATAAAGTTGGTAAAATCTTCGGGATCACCCATTTTAATACTTTCAAGCTGTTCAATCAGTTTGGTTTTGATATCAGGCCAAAGATTATCGGGAATATAAGCCCTTGAAGCAGCCGAACATTTCTGTCCCTGGAACTCAAAAGCGCCTCTTACCAAAGCAGTAACAACCTCATCAACATGGGCTGATTTATGAACCATCACAAAGTCTTTACCCCCTGTTTCGCCTACAATACGAGGATAGGTTTTGTATTTGGCAATATTGGCACCGATGGTTTTCCAGATATGCTGAAAAACGCCTGTTGAACCGGTAAAGTGGAATCCTGCAAAATCAGGATGTTCCATCACTATTTTACCGCCAACCGGACCCGAAACAAATACCAGATTAATAACACCTTCGGGAAGTCCGGCCTCTTCGAAAATCTCCATCAGCACCTGTGCCGAGTAAACTTGTGTATTGGAACATTTCCAAACAACCACGTTACCCATCATAGCAGGAGCTGTAGGAAGGTTGCCGGCAATGGAAGTAAAGTTAAAAGGAGTGAGTGCATACACAAAACCTTCCAACGGACGGTGTTCCAACAGGTTCCACATTCCTTTGGCCGAGTTGGGTTGCTCGCTGTAAATCTGCGACATGTATTCAACATTAAATCTGAAGAAATCAGCCAGCTCGCAGGCGGCATCTATTTCAGCTTGAAATACGGTTTTCGATTGTGCCAGCATGGTAGCGGCGTTGATTTTAGCACGATACGGTCCTGAAATTAAATCGGCCATTTTCAAAAAGATAGAGGCTCTGTGTTGCCACGGCATTTTCGACCACTCTTTCGAGGCGGCCAAAGCGGCATCAATGGCCTGCGTAACATGCTCAGCACCACCTTTGTAATAATACCCGAGCGTATGATCTAAGTCGTGCGGAGGATGAATAGCCACTTTTTGGTCGGTAGTAACACGTTTACCACCAATAACCATAGGTATCTCAACCTCTTTCGATTTCATTTCAGCCAGCGTAGCTTTAAGGGTTTCACGCTCCGGCGACCCGGGACGATATTCCAAAATAGGCTCGTTATAAGCTTTCGGAACATGGACTAAATTATTGTTATACATTATCTTTTGTTGTTTATTGATTATGAAAAATTATCGTTACAAAAATAACAGATAAACCGATACAAGTTGTATTAATTTAATATATCAAATCCATTTTTTTCGCTCATCACTTCAAGTGCTTTGTTTATTTCAACATCCATGGGTGCCAGGATATAAAAATAGGCATTCTGATTAAACAGGTTTCGGCCGATAAGCGCTTTAAGTTGCAGTTTGTAATAATCGATATTAGGTGTTAACTCGCTTTGGTTGATGGTTACTTTTTTCTCCTTAGCCAAATCCAGCAAATCCTCAAACATTTCGTCGGTAACTTCGAACCTGTTTTTGTAAGCCTCAATGGTTTTGAACTTTTTCTCCATCTCCCTACGATGGTCATCCAGGTAGTTGTTCACAAAAGTGTTGTAAACCCCTTTCCTTATTAAAGCCGAATAGAAGTTATTGAACCGGGTTGAATCGAAAGGCACAAAAATGTCGGGCATAATGCCACCACCGCCATAAACGATTCTTCCGTTTTTAGTTTCGTATTGCAGCGAATCGGGAAAATGAATGCTGTCGCGGTGATACAACTCACCATGTTTCATTCTTTCGTTCAGCTCGGCGTAATATTTTTCCACACCCTGGTCGTAGGGTCGCTGTATACATCTACCCGAAGGGGTGTAATAATGAGCCACGGTCAACCGTACTACCGAACCGTCCGGCAACGGAAACGGGCGCTGTACCAATCCTTTTCCAAAAGTTCTGCGTCCTATTACCAAACCTCTGTCCCAGTCCTGCACGGCACCGGTAACAATTTCGCTGGCCGAGGCGGAACCTTCATTGACTAAAATAATCAGCTTGCCTTTTTCAAAGCCCCCGTCGGTGGTGGCATCCAGCTCCTGCCTCGGTTGGTGAATTCCTTTGGTATAAACAATAAGTTCTCCATCCTTCAAAAACTCATCGGCAATTTTCATGGCAGTGCCAAGATAGCCGCCACCATTTCCGCGCAAGTCGAATATCAGATTTTGCAAACCCTCCTTTTTTAAGCTGTCCAATGCCTTATCAAACTCTTTTTTCGAATCTTTGGCAAAACGGTTCAACTTAATATAACCCGTGTGCTTATCCAGCATAAAGGCTGCATCGAGACTAAACAACGGTATTTTATCACGAATGATGGTAAACTCTAACAACTCCTTGCTTCCGGTACGCTGAATGCTGACATCCACACGTGTTCCTTTTTTACCACGCAGATGATCCATCACCCACTGATTGGTGATATCCTCGCCAAAGGCATCTTCTCCATCCACCTTAATAATTTTATCACCGGCCTGAATGCCTACTTTATCCGACGGTCCGCCGGGAACCGGTGAAATAACCAAAATGGTATCGTTAAAAAGCTGAAACGTGATGCCTACCCCTTCAAAACTCCCTACCAAAGGCTCGTTGGCTTTTTTTACGTTTTTTTCGGAGATATAGGCCGAATGAGGATCCAGCTGCTTAAGGGTTGCCACAATACTCTTTTCCACTAACCCGGGCATATCCAGTGTATCCACATAATAGTTGTTGATGTAATAAATTAAGGTACCGATTTTCCGGGTCGTCTTCTTCTCATCCAGCGGTTTAACATTGGATTGAGCCCACAACGGGTTTCCAACTACCAAAGCAGTCATCAGTAATAACAAAGGAATAATTCGTTTCATGCTGTTCAATTTTTTAATTGCTGCCAAAAATAGTATAAAAAGGCTGTTACTCCGAGTTGTAAAATAATGGAAGGCGTTAAATATCGTTAAGTCAATTCTTGTAAGTAAAAAAAATTATGATAGTTTGGTACTTATATCATTATTTGTTTGAGTTCATTCAGTTCTGCGGGTGGCAAAATTTAAACTTATTTGGTTTTTTAGAGTTGGGTGTTGCGGGATAGAAAAAACCAAATGTGTTTAAATGTGCG
>CAZKGB010000315.1:0-3626 GCA_964551935.1 uncultured Lentimicrobiaceae bacterium
TTTGTCCATTAGAAGACTTTTGGTCAATCTCAGCCTCAATTTTGTCTATTACACCTAAAATTCAGTTTTTCTCGTTTCAAAACCAGCTGCTCAGCGAAGTCGTTACCGATGGCAACGGCAAAGCCACGGTACAACTGGAAAAAGAGCCGTTTGTGGTGGTGGCACAATGGCACAACCAGTTTGGCTATCTTAAGCTGAGAGGAGGCTCGGCGCTCTCGTACAGTAAATTTGAAGTGAACGGGGCACGCACGAAAAAGGGGCTAAAAGGATATCTGTTTGGCGAACGCGGCGTTTGGAGACCCGGCGATACGCTGCATCTGACCTTTGTTTTGCAAGACAAGGAAAAAGTACTTCCGGCAAGCCATCCGGTTTCGATGGAGGTGCGTGATGTACGCGACAGAAAAGTTTACAGCGAAGTAAGTACCGGTGGAATCAATGGCTTTTATGTTTTTAACGTGCCTACTTCACAGGATGCACCCACAGGCATCTGGTGGGCAAAAGTTCAAATCGGAAACGAATATTTTACCAAAAACCTTAGGATAGAAACCATACTTCCCAACAGACTTAAAATTACGATGAACACCGATGACGACCATTTTTCAGCCGGTCGCAAGGGAATGCTCTATCTCGAAGCACGATGGCTCCACGGCGGACTGGCATCCGATTTAAAAGCCAGTGTTACCGAAAGCATTTCCAGAGCAAGCACCCAATTTAAAGAGTTTAAATCGTTTATTTTCGACGACCCTTCCAACTACTTTTATCCCGATGAACAATCGATATTTGACGGCAAACTGAATAACGATGGAAAGGCGGAAGCAGCGGTTGTATTGCCCGACAACAACAACCTGCCGGGAACCTTAAACCTTACTTTTGTCACCAAAGTATTTGAGCCGGGCGGACGATTCAGTATCGATCAAAAAAGTTTTAAATACACCACCTACAATCGATACGTGGGGATAAAACCTCCCGACAAAGGAAACTCCTATTCTTATGAAACCGATAAAGAGCAAAAGTTTGAGGTGGTAACGCTTGATGACAATGGAAACCCTGTATCGGTTAAAAATCTGAAAGCAGAAGTGTACCGGCTCGACTGGAGCTGGTGGTATAGTAGTAACAACAGCAGTTTTGCCAACTACATCAGCCGGCACTATTTTGACAGGGTGGTAAGCAAAACCATCAGCACCACAAATGGGAAAGGTTCTTTCTCATTCAAAATAAAATACCCGAACTGGGGCAACTATTATGTTAAGGTTAGTGATGCAGATGGCGGTCATAGTGCCGGAATGATGATGTATATTGATTGGCCCTCATCCTACTCCAGGGGAAACAGAAAAGTACCGGGCGATGCTACGTTGTTAAGCCTGACCGCAGATAAAAAGAGCTATCAGGTGGGCGATAAAGCTACCGTCAGCTTCCCGGGTGCAGCCCATGCCAAAGCGTTTATCAGCATCGAAAAGAACAATAGAATTATTAAATCGTGGTGGATAGAAACCACACCGGAAGAGTCGGCTGTCAGTTTTGAAATTACCAAGGATATGGCTCCCAACGTGTATGCGTTCGTTTCGGTAATTCAACCGCACAATCAAACCATAAACGACTTGCCCATCCGGTCTTACGGGGTTATTCCCATCATGGTTGACAACCCTGAAACCATGCTTGAACCCATCCTGAAAGCACCCGAAAAGATAAAGCCAAATTCAACCTATACTATTGAAGTTAGCGAGTCGGGGCAACGCAAAATGACTTACGTGTTGGCGGTAGTTGATGAAGGATTGCTGGATTTAACCCATTTTAAAACCCCCTCGTTACACGACTTCTTTTATAAAAAAGAGGCGCTGGCAGTGCGCACCTGGGACTTGTACGACCAGGTAAACGGAGCTTTCGGCGGAAGACTGTCGCGGGTTTTTGCCATCGGGGGCGATGAAGAGGTGAAGGAGCTGAGCAAAAAGAAAGTCAACCGATTTAAACCGGTGGTTACCTTTTTAGGGCCTTTTGTACTGGAAAAGGGAAGTGCAGGGCAAACCCATCATATTGCCATGCCCAATTACATCGGCTCGGTCAGGGTAATGGTGATTGCCGGGCAGGATGGCGCGTATGGCAGTGCCGAAAAAACCATTCCCGTGAAACAACCGTTGATGGTACTGGCTTCGTTTCCGCGTGCGCTGGTTCCGGGCGAAACCCTCCATCTGCCGGTTACCGTATTTGCCATGGACGACAACCTAAAAACCGTGTCACTGAAAGTGAATACCAACGATTTGTTTAAAGTCGACAACCCTGAACAGACGGTCACCTTTTCAAAACAGGGCGACAAGGTTGCTTATGTTGATATCAGGGTGAGCGACAAAGTTGGTGTTGGCGAAGCACATCTGAAAGTAAGTTCGGGCAATAACAGCGCAGGTTACGATGTAAAAATAGCCGTCCGTAATCCCAACGAGCGTATCTATCAAACGGCAAGCTATCCCATAGAAAAGGGAAAATCGTGGAAGGGAAAACCGCTGTTTATGGATAATGCTTCCGAATATCAACTCAAGGCCACCGTGTCGAGGTTGCCATCCATCAATCTTGAACAACGGGTTAAATATCTTATTCGATATCCCTACGGCTGTGTTGAACAAACGGTATCAACCGCATTCCCACAACTCTTTCTGCCAAAATTAATGCAGCTTTCCGACGAGGAGAAATCGGATATTGAAGGAAACATACAGCGTGCAATACAGCGGTTAAACTATTACCAGCTCTCGTCGGGAGGATTCAGTTACTGGCCCGGCAGAAGTCATGTAACCGATTGGGGAACCAGCTATGCAGGCCACTTTATGTTGCTGGCTAAAGAAGCAGGCTATTACGTACCTTCGGAGCTGTTGAATAAATGGATTAACTACCAACAAAAAACGTCGAGTCGTTGGACGTTTGACAAAACCACCTCCTATCATTACGATTTGGAGCAGGCTTACAGATTGTTCACCCTGGCTTTGGCCGGAAAGGCTAACGTTAGTGCCATGAACAGAATGAGAAACAACAGCCGGCTGAACAGGGCTTCCCTGTTGCGTTTGGCAGCAGCCTATGCTATTATTAACGAAAAGACTACGGCCGAGGCACTTGTGGATGCTGCCGAAAAGGCTAATGATAATTCGTTTAACTGGTGGTACAGCTACGGTTCGCCAACCCGAAACGAAGCGCTGGCCATGGAAACCTACCTGTTGATGAATGATAAAGCCAAAGCCTATCAAATGTTTAAACAGGTGGCTGACGCTTTGGGCAGTGGAAACTGGATGAGCACCCAAACAACTGCTTTCGCACTCTATGCCGTATCGCTCTTTTCGAACAATCAACAACAGGAAAACTTTACCTTTTCCTATCGCTTCGATGGAAGTAAAGAAAGTATAGAAAGCAGCAAGCCTATTTATTTACTGGAACTGCCGGCAACACAAAACAAAAAGCTGGAAGTAGAAAACAGATCGAACCAAATGCTGTTTTTGAACATCGAAACATCGGCCATTCCCAACCCCGGGTTAGAGGTTAATAAAAGCAACAATCTGGCTTTAACCGTTTCGTACCACGACATGAAAGGAAACACCCTTGACCCGAAGTTGCTGCAACAGGGAAAAGATTTTTACATAAAGATAAAA
>CAZKGB010000316.1:0-3620 GCA_964551935.1 uncultured Lentimicrobiaceae bacterium
TAATCCTGAATTTTGTTGACTTTTGGAGTCAACCTATTTCAGGACAAGTCAAGGTGCTTGGCGTTTCACCCATTCACTCCTTCGCCTCATCGCTCCTTCGCTCCTTCGATTCATCGCCCCTTCGCCCCTTCGACTCATCGTCCCTTCAACCCCATCGCTCCTTCGCCCCTTCGACAAGCTCAGGGAGCTCAGGGAGCTCAGGGGTGAAATGCTTTGCGTAGTTTTGTATGATGTCAGGAGAATAAACGCTGTCGAAAGAGCTCATAACAACAGTTTTTGTTTTCTTAAAAAATTATAATCTCTTTATTGATTGTGCTGCAAACTTGCTCTTCCTGCTATATTTGCAGTATGATTAAGTTTAGGTGGCTTTGGCCTTTTTTTCTTGCTTTTATGCTCGTGCTTCCAAAACGGGGCGATGCCCAAATAAAGTATGATTACTTTTTAAGGGATGGTAACAGGGAGATAATGCAGGGCCACTACGTAGATGCCATAAAAAAATTAAATGTGGCCATCGGTGCCAAAAAGGATGGTTTTGAAGCTTACTTTTTAAGAGGGATTGCCAAGTTCAGCCTGGGTGATTATCAGGGTGCCGTTAATGACTTTTCGAAAACACTCGAAATCCATAACCTTTATACAAGAGCCTATTTTTATCGCGGGATATGTCGTGACCGGTTGTACGATTATGCTCACGCGTTAAGCGATTACAATAAGGCGCTGGAGATAGATCCGTTTAATCCCGAAGTTTTTATGGCCAGGGGTGATACACGGATTCATTTGCACGACTTTAAAAGTGCTGTAAGCGACTACACCGATGCCCTTAACCTCGATAGTAAAAAGGCGGGGGCGTACCTTAACAGGGGAGTGGCACGGCATTTTTTGAATCAGGACTCGGCGGCTATTCAGGATATGAATAAAGCCATAAAACTCGATTATTTTAGTAAAGATGCCTGGCTGAAACGTGGGATGATTCGCTATGAGATGGATAGTATCAATGAGGCTCTGGCTGATTTTACTCATGTTGTTGCCATGGATTCATCCTATCCGCTGGTCTATTTTCAAAGGGCTTTAGCCTATCTTAAACTAAACGACACAACAAATGCGTTACACGATTACGACCGGGTTCTGAAATTGGATTCAACCAACTCGTTAACCTATTATAACCGGGCATTGGTTTACATCATGCAGAAAAAGTACAGCCATGCTCTACAGGATATGGACAAGGTTGTTGCATTAAACCCGTTTAATGTTTACGGCCGTTTTAACCGGGGTATGGTTAATTTTTCGCTTGACAATTATGTTGATGCCGAGAGGGATTTTACCAGGGCGCTGAAAATTTTTCCCGATTTTGCGGGAGCTTACATTAACAGGGCAGCTGTTCGAGAAAAGCTGGGAAAAACACAAGCTGCCTACGCCGACAGGATGACGGCAAAGGCCATTATCAGAAAAGTTAACGGGGATGATAAGGATATTGCCAAACTGTACAATCGCTATGCCGATTCGGCTTACTTTAGTAAAATAATGGAGTTTGAAGCCGACTTTGTCAATGGAGAGACCAAGCGGGGACGAGTTCAATTTGACAGGGTAAAAATTGAACCTAAACCCGATTTTTTTATTGTTAATGCTTTCCGGTTGCCCGATTCGGTAACAACAAAATACAGAAAAACGGAGTATTTTGATGAAAAGCTTACTCAGTTTAATACCGGCAATCCCCTGGGTATAAAATTGGCCTTCACCACCCGTCAATGGCCGGTTTCGGACAATAAGGCATTTGATGAGCTGCAACGAATCGACAGTAGTATATTAATTTTGGGCGACACGGCAAGTTCGTGGTTTATGAGAGGGGTGATTAACAGCATGCTGCAAAATTATAGCGTGGCCATTGCCTCTTACGACAGCGTTGTAAAATACAATCCCGGTTTTTTGTATGCCTATTTTAACAGGGCGGCTTCAAGGGTCGAGCGCGACGAGTTTGTCTATTTCGACCAGCAGTATAAAAATACCATTACCATTAGCATGACTTCGGGTAGCCAGCCCGTAAAAAAATTGCCTCCACCCAATCACCGGAAGAGCCTTAAGGATTATACACGTGTGATAGCTCTTTATCCGGGACTTCCTTTTACTTATTACAATAGGGCAAATTTGAAGATTCTTATTAAGGATTACCAAGGTGCCATCAACGATTATTCAGAAGCCATCAGGTTAGAACCCGCCATGGCGGAAGCCTATTTTAAT
Source organism: uncultured Lentimicrobiaceae bacterium (assembly GCA_964551935.1). Lineage (GTDB taxonomy): Bacteria > Bacteroidota > Bacteroidia > Bacteroidales > F082 > B16-G9. Next base: position 2,233 of record CAZKGB010000316.1, read on the forward strand.
CGTGCCCTTACCTTACTTTATTTAAAGGAGGATAAACTCGCCTGTAAAGATTTGAGTAAGTCGGGTGAACTTGGCTTAAAAGAGTCGTATAACATTATTAAGCGGTATTGTGCCAGGTAACAAGAGTATTGTGCCGGGTGGGTTCAGCTTATTTTACCTAGATCATCGCTTTGTAAAGGCAGTATACCTTATTTGTTAACCGCTTCTAATAATACTGCATTCCCGAATTTTCGATGTTGCTAATCATCTCGGTTAAAAAGCCCGTCGATAGTGCTACAATAAGGAATACCAGGGTGAGAATCAGGAAAATTAATATCAAAACGCCATAGATAGTAAAGTAGAGTCCTATCTTTTTTTGGGCTTCGATAAATGAAAATTTATCGCCCGAGTTATAGGCCATGTCCATTTTATTGGCAGCACCTGTAACCAAAATGCCCAGCCAAATAGGTATCCAGGCAAAAATAATTCCCACGATGGAGAGGGCGTAAAACACTCCGCCAATGATTAATAAAACACCAATAAATTTCATCCATCCTTTTGCACTGTAAAGCGGTGCGCTTACCTGTTGGATGATTTTTTCCTGAAGTTGATCACTTGTTTCCATGTTGTTAAAATTTTGTTGCAGTAAATGTCGGAAAAATTATTACACTAACACCGGTTCGTTTATAAAATGTTGAATGTTAGTTATACTTTTGCCGAAAACGATGTATCTTTGTGCAACAAGGTTTATCATTTTTATTTCATGAATTTTATTAAACGATACATTCATAATTGGTTTTTTTATACCGGGCTGCTTTTCGTGGTGTGGATATCGTTTTTTGATAAGAACAGTCTGGTAGAACAATCAAAACTCAGCAAAACCATTCACGATCTGGATTCCAGAGAACAGTTTTATCAATCAGAATTGGTAAAGGCCTCTAACGAAATTCAAGCTTACGAAAAAGATACCGCGCTGCTCGAAAAGTTCGCCCGCGAAAAGTATTACATGAAAAAAGATAATGAAGAGGTTTTTGTTATCGTTCGGGAGGAAACCTCGGAAAAAAAATAGAGGTTACTGTTTATTGACGGTCTGAAATTCCGGAAAAAATCTAACCTGAAATTAGATTTGTTAAATTAATAAACTGTTGTACCGATAGTTGTTCAGGTCGCTTATCAAAAATAGGATTGGATTTTATTTCGTCATTCAATAAACTCTTTAACGAGTTTCTCATGGTTTTACGCCGTTGGTTAAAGGCCGTTTTTACCACGGTAACAAGCAGTTTTTCGTCACATTCCAGTTGAGTGCTGCTGTTTCGGGTCATACGTATTACCGCCGATTTTACCTTGGGCGGGGGAAAAAAAACATTATCGATTACTGTAATACAATATTCGATGTCGTACCAGGATTG
>CAZKGB010000317.1:0-3614 GCA_964551935.1 uncultured Lentimicrobiaceae bacterium
TTTAAACAAACAGAGTTATGCCAAATAAACTCATGGATCCCATAGGAAAACTGATGGGGTTACGCTATAAATCACATCCATGGCACGGTGTTGAAATTGGTGCTAATGCTCCCGAACTGGTTACCTGCTATATCGAAATGGTTCCTACCGATACTGTTAAATATGAAGTTGATAAAGAATCGGGATATTTACGAATCGACCGGCCGCAAAAGTATTCAAATGTTGTTCCGGCACTGTACGGTTTTATTCCGCAGACCTACAGCTCGAAAAAAGTGGCAGAGTTTTGTAACGAAAAAACCGGACGAACTGATATTATCGGCGATAACGACCCGGTTGATATTTGTGTACTGACAGAAAAAGAGATTGCCCATGGCGATATATTGGTACGTGCACGTCCCATTGGTGGTTTCAGAATGATTGACAGCAACGAAGCCGACGTTTATTCTTCTACACTCAATTAGTGTGTTTGATTTATAATTTTGAGTTTTCCGGTTTTGTCTTTTTCAGAATTGAAATTTTGTAAATAAAACTCCTATTACAATATTGTATTACATTTGCAGCGTTTTTTACAACCGCTAAAATTTAAAATAAGTAACTATGGCTAAAAATTTGGTAATTGTTGAGTCCCCCGCTAAAGCTAAAACAATTGAAGGATTTCTTGGAAAAGATTATACTGTTAAGTCGAGTATGGGACATATTATGGACCTCAACAAAACCAACCTGAGTGTTGATGTTGAAAACGATTTTGAACCAAAATATGAGGTAAGTGCCGATAAAAAGAAAATTGTTTCCGATTTAAAAAAACTTACCAAACAGGCTGATACTGTTTGGCTGGCTTCGGATGAAGACCGTGAGGGAGAAGCTATTGCCTGGCATTTATACAACGCCTTAGGGCTTGATGATAAAAAATCGAAGCGTATTGTTTTTCATGAAATTACCAAAAACGCCATTGTTAACGCTATCAAAAATCCACGTCAAATTGATAAAAACCTGGTGTCGGCACAATTTGCCCGCCGCGTGCTTGACCGGTTGGTTGGATATGAACTCTCACCGCTATTATGGAAAAAAGTAAAACCTTCGTTATCGGCAGGCCGCGTACAATCGGTGGCTGTTCGGTTAATCGTGGAGCGCGAAGAGGAGATTAAAAATTTTAAAAGCAAATCATTTTTCAAGATAATTGCCGAATTTAAACTCAACGGACAGTTATTTACTGCCGAATATGCTAAAAAATTCGACAAAGCTGAAGAGGCCAAATCCTTTTTGGAAAATCAGATTGGTGCCGGCTTTACCATAGTATCGGTAGAGAAGAAACCGGGGAAAAAATCACCGGCAGCACCGTTTACCACTTCAACCTTACAACAGGAAGCTTCACGTAAGTTAGGATTTCCGGTGGCAAAAACCATGCGGGTAGCCCAAAACCTGTACGAATCGGGAAAAATTACTTACATGAGAACTGATTCGGTAAACCTCTCGGGTATGGCTATTTCAATGGCCAAAGAGGAAATTTTATCCCGTTACGGAGAAAAATATGTTAAAGTCAGGAAATATACTACCAAGGCAAAAGGGGCGCAAGAGGCTCACGAAGCCATTCGCCCCACCTACTTAAATAACGATACCGTTTCAGGATCATCCGACGAAACCCGCCTATATGATTTAATCTGGAAAAGAACCATTGCTTCGCAGATGGCTGACGCCAAGCTGGAAAGAACCGCAGCCCAAATTCAGTCAACCGGAGCTCCCGACCCGTTTGTTGCTTCGGGAGAGATAATCACCTTTGACGGCTTTTTAAAAGTTTATCGCGAAGGGGTTGACGACGAAAACGGCGAACAGGATGTTTCAGGTATGCTTCCTCCGATGAAAAAAGGAGATAAACCGGAAGCCGTTAAACTGGAAGGAAAAGAACGCTTTACCAAACACCCCCCAAGATACACCGAAGCCAGCCTCGTTAAAAAAATGGAAGAGCTGGGCATTGGCCGCCCTTCTACCTACGCTCCTACCATTTCAACCATTATTAACAGGGGATATGTAGTAAAAGAGAGCCGCCCGTCGGAAAAACGAAAAGTAACCGTTTTTGAACTTGCCAACGATAAGCTTACCGAAAAAACCCTGACGGAAAACACCGGATCCGAAAAAGCCAAACTGTTTCCAACTGATATTGGCACTTTGGTAAACAGCTTTTTGGTTAAATATTTTTCTGATATCCTCGATTACAACTTTACCGCTACCGTTGAAAAGGAGTTTGACGAAATTGCGGAGGGAAAAAAACAGTGGAATAAAATTATCAAAGATTTTTATGGCGACTTCCATAAAAAAATTGAAGATACACAAAAAAACTCCGGTAAATTCAGTGGCGAAAAACTGCTGGGTGTTGACCCCGAATCGGGTAAAAACGTCTATGTAAAAATTGGCCGTTTCGGACCCATCGCTCAAATAGGCGATACCGAATCGGAAGAAAAACCAAAATTTGCCGGTTTGCGCAAAGGACAGTCGATTGACACCATCACATTGGAAGAGGCCTTAAAGCTGTTCGATTTCCCACGAATTCTGGGTCAATACGAAGGAGAAGATGTAAGTGTTGCCATCGGCCGTTTCGGACCTTACGTGCGACTGGGTAAGTTATTCGTTTCCATTAAAAAAGAAGATGACCCCGCTTCCATCACCCTGGAGAGAGCCATCGAACTTATTGAAGCCAAACGTAAAGCCGACCGCGAAAAACTCATCAAAACTTTTGACGAAGACCCGGATGTACAGGTGCTCAATGGCCGTTACGGCCCTTATCTTGTAATTAAAAAACAAAATTACAAAATCCCCAAGGGAACCGACCCCGCAACGTTAACATTGGAAGATTGTTACGAAATTTCCAAAGACCCTAAAAACATGCCTAAGAAAAGGTTTGCCAAAAAAAAGAAATAATCTTTCTTTAGGCAGTTTCTTCCGGGCAAAGCGGAACTACATAACAACACGAATCTTTAAGAAAATTAAAACAGGTATTCTGATAATAATGGGTAACCTTTCCTGTTTGTCATCCTGATTTTAATCCCTTTTGCTCAAAGTTATACCGCATGAATTGTTTTGTATAAATCTTTTTGCGGGTTCAGCCCCATTTTTTTTCTTAAACGGTATCTTGCCATCCGTATGCTGTTAGAATCTACATTTAATACCGATGCCGCTTCGTTAATATCCATATTTAAACGGATTAAAGCACACAGTTTTTCATCTTTATTGCTTATGTTAGGATATTTCTCCTTCAGGCGAATGAAAAAATTGGGGTTGACTTTTTCAAAAAACAGACTAAAGTTTTCCCAGTCTGTATCCGAACTAACAGCGTTAATTAGTTGTATTTTAAGGTTGACAAATTCTTTTTTAATTTGACCGGCACCTTTACCTTCCATCACCTTCACTTCATCTAACACCTCTTTTAAAATCAGGTTTTTTTGCATCATATGCAATGTATAGGTGGTGAGTTGTCGCGATCGAAAATCATTTTCTTTCAATAACTCCCTTTTCTTTAACTCGGCATTTTGTAATTTTGTTTTAATCAGTGCCTCTTCTTTTTTAGCAATGTCCAGTTTTTGCTTTTGCAGTAAAATATTTCTTTTCCGTTTTTGGAGGAT
>CAZKGB010000318.1:0-3589 GCA_964551935.1 uncultured Lentimicrobiaceae bacterium
CCTCCAACGCCTGATGGAAGAAGATTTAGCCAAGGGTGCTAAAGGGTCTCGTAAAGAAGCTTTTGAGAAATGGCTTGAAGTGAAGGAACTTGGTGAAGAGTCAAAAGCTGCTTCGGCTGCTGTTGTTGCCGCCCTTAAAGGTGCCGATGATGATATTGCCAAAGAGATTATGAAACACGAGCAATACCTCATCAAAAAATCGATGTGGATTATTGGTGGTGACGGCTGGGCTTACGACATCGGTTACGGTGGTGTTGACCATGTGCTGGCTTCCGGCGAAGATGTAAACATGCTGGTACTTGATACCGAGGTTTACTCCAACACGGGAGGACAAGCTTCCAAAGCATCTAACACGGCTGCCGTTGCTAAGTTTGCATCTGCCGGTAAAGATGTTCGCAAAAAAGACCTTGGCGCCATTTACATGACTTACGGTTATGTTTACGTGGCACAGGTGGCCATGGGAGCCAATTACAACCAGTTCTACAAAGCGCTGAAAGAGGCCGAAGCTTACCCGGGCCCATCGCTGATCATTGCTTATTCGCCCTGTATTGCTCACGGCTTGCGTAAAGGGATGGCCAAAGTAATGGACGAAGAGAAATTTGCTGTGGAAGCCGGCTACTGGAACCTGTACCGTTACAATCCATTGTTGGAACTGGAAGGTAAAAATCCGTTCCAGCTCGATTCAAAAGAGCCTGATTTTGATAAATACAAAGAGTTTCTTGACATGGAAGTCCGTTTTACTTCGTTGAAGAAAACCTTCCCTGAAAGAGCCAAAGAGCTTCAGGAACATTCGCTCAATAATATGAAATGGCGTTATAATTTTTATAAACGCATGGCCGAAATGGATTATTCGGAGAAATAAACCATTCCACTAATCAACCTGTCAGGTCTTTTTCAACCTGTCAGGTCGAAGATGACCTGACAGGTTGAAATAATAAAAAACCTGCTATCAATGATAACGGGTTTTTTTTATTGAATCAAAAACTTCCATACCTGAAACTCTTCAAAGCAAGGAGATGTCTCGACCAACACTTCGACAAGCTCAGTGTCCACTCAACATGACGGAGTACCGCACTCAAATTTGTGGTTAAATCAGTTTTCGAGCGCAGCGAGAAAACCATTAGCGTAAATTAGCGTCATTCGCGGCTAAAAAGAGGTGACCGGCAAATTCCCAACCAGAAAAAATAGTACCCGACAAGTAACAGGTAGAAAACAGCAACCAGCCATTTACAATATCTTCTTTATAAAGCATTGATAATTAAAAAACTTTTACTTAGGTTTGCCAATTAAAGAGTTCCGGATTAATACCATCGTAAAATAATGAACCGATTTATCCTTTATCTATTCAAAAACAACCGGCCATATAATTTGTTACACAAGAGCATTATTTTTTTGTTATTATTTTCCACCGCTGTTGAAGCCCAGAAAATAAATATCTACCCCATTACAAGTAAAGATGCCACTTCCGATGTTTATTTCAACAAAACAATTGAGGATCCCTATCGATGGATGGAGGCCCCCAATTCACCAAGGTTAATTGACTGGCTGGCAAAGCAAAAAAAACTGACAAAAGCTGAACAGCATAAGCACTTCAACGTTTCAGAGCTGGAACAACAATTTCTGACAATCTATTATAAAACAAAGAAAAAAAGCCTTTATAAAGAGAATAATAAAAATGCTAAGCATAAAAAGTACTCATTTAAATATGAATACAACTCTTCCAAACGTACCCCGAATTTAATGTATAAGAAATTTGGCCAGGACAACTATAAAACACTGGTTAACAGTAAACGCTTCAAATCCGGTTTCGACGATAATCCCATTATCGAAGGCTATAAAGTGAATGATGAAAATACTTTCGTTGCCGTGAATATTTCGCACAGCGGAAGCGATTGGATGGAAACCTACTTTTTTAATCTTGAAACAGGCGATCAGCTACCTGACACATTAAACTATTTAAGATTTAATTCAAATCCGATTTGGGCCGATGATGGTATTTATTACGATCGTTATAACAAACCCGAGCCCGGCAGGGCTCTGTTGGACAAGGCAAAAGGGCAAAGGTTTTGTTATCATAAATTAAACGATCCGCAATCGAATGATAAAGTATTGTATTACAATCCTGACACCACGGGGTCATACTCGTTTTACTGTTTCAAGTCAGACGACCGGTTTTTCTTCTATCATTATTATAAATACAAGGGTAAATGGTTAAAAGCACTTTCTGTTTCTGATATTAACCCTGATTATTTCTTTCTGCGCAATTTTCTTATCTATCCAAACAGTGATACCGTTGAACTTAGCATCTCTAAAATTCGGGGAGATTCGGTTTTCTTAAAAACCTCATGGGGAGCTCCCAACGGAAGGGTTTTACTGGCAAACGTAAATAAGTTAAATCAGTTATCCGAGTTTATTCCTGAATACGACATTGTTCTTGAGCGTTTTAACTTTTTAGGGAAAGATAAATATGTTGGCCTGTACAGAAATAACGGCCGGAACATTGCCTTGATTTTTGACCAATACGGAAAACTACTCAAAAAGCTCAGCTTTCCTGTTGGAAGAAGTATTAAACACTTGTATGAAAACGACACTTCGGCTACATACACCAGGTTTTCCGTAACCTCATTTTATGTTCCCGAACAATGGTATCGGCTATCCCTTAAAGATTTACAAACCAACCCTTCCGAATCCATATCGATACCTTATAATTTCAAAGCTTTAGAAACGAGATATGTTGAATATACCTCTAAAGACGGAACTAAGATTCCCATGTACATTACCTGTTTTAAGAAAACCAAATTAGACGGCAACAACCCGGTAATACTTTATGGATACGGTGGTTATGGTGTTACCGTAGAACCTTTTTATAATTCAGCCATAATTACCTGGCTTATCAACGGTGGAATTCTTGCAGTACCCAATATCCGAGGTGGAGGTGCCGGCGGCAGTAAATGGGAATTGGCCGGAAAAAGACTCAACAAGCAAAAAGGAATTGACGACTTTATTGCCGCAGCGGAGTTTTTAATCAATAAAAAATATACCACCCCGGAAAAACTTGCGGTTATGGGGGGCTCTCACGGGGGATTGCTGGTAGGAGCAGCCATCACACAAAAACCTGAACTGTTTAAAGCTGCCATTGCCGAAGCCGGTGTATTTGATATGATTCGGTTTGGTAAATATACCGTTGGCTCAGCAGCTGTAAACCAGAGCGAGTTTGGTACTGTTTCCGACTCGGCAAGCTTCTTTAACCTTTTATCGTATTCACCCCTGCACAATATAAAAGCCGGAGTAAAATATCCCAATTTATTGTTAATAACCGGCGATCACGATGACCGAGTACCTCCGTTTCATTCGTATAAATTTTTGGCTACCATGCAAGAAAAAGGAGACCCCCATTCTCTTTACCTCCTTTATCTGGTAAAAAACACCGGACATGGCGGAGCCCTGACACCGGATGAGTATGTTGATAAAGTACTTTTCGAATACTATTTCCTGTTCGATCAATTAGGTTTAAGTCTTCGACGTGGGAGATCAGTATTTTAACTGAATGATTGCTTGATAGGTCGCCCTTTACTCCGGGAACTTTCCA
>CAZKGB010000319.1:0-3588 GCA_964551935.1 uncultured Lentimicrobiaceae bacterium
GGCAACTGCATTGTAAAAGGTAAGCAGTTGAAGCGGAGTAAGCATCACCTCGTAACCAATCGACATCCATGGAAGAGAGGTTTTCCACCAGGCCTTTTTGTCCTTCACGGGATGCTTAATAAGCGGGTTAGGTTCGCCAATAATTTCGATACCTGTTGGCTTGTTAAGACTCATGGCGTATAATTGATCAACATATTGCGCAGGATTGTCTTTAAAAGCATCGTACGTAATTTTTGAAATCCCCATGTTGGAAGAGTGCTCGAAAGCGTCGCGAATGGTGAACCGCCCGTGGTTGTACATGTGGGCATCTACCAGCCTGCGGCGGGAATAAATCACATAAGGGTGATCGAAAAAGAGTGAGTCTTTGAGGTTAATCTTGTGCTTTTCCATCAATGCCATTATGGAGGCCAGCTTGAAAGTAGAACCCGGTTCGATACGTTTACCAACGGCAAAGTTGTAGTTCTCTTTATAATAGCCGTCTTTCTCATCGTGGTTGAGGTTGGCGATGGCCTTGATATGACCTGTCTGAACCTCCATCACCACCACGGTACCCATTTTGGCTTTATGATAAATCATCTGTTTGAGCAGTGCCTGTTCGGCAACATCCTGAATGTTGACATCCAGCGTGGTCTTTATATCTTTCCCGTTGACGGGTTCAATTTCATTTTCATCGTGGATGGGAACCCAGTCGCCGTTGTTGATGCGTCGGCGCAACTGTCGGCCATCCTTTCCCATTAGCACGGTGTCGAACGACCCTTCCAGCCCTACCCGTTTTTTGTTGTCGTTAACAAAACCGATGGTACGGCCGGCAAGCTCACCGAAAGGCTTCTCGCGGCGCGTACGCTGAATGGCGATGAGTCCGCCTTTTATTTTACCTCTTCGCAAAATGGGAAAGGTTCTTAATTTTTGAAGATCGTCGTAAGTAACCTTATGTCTGATAAGTTGAAAGCGCCGTTTATGTTTACGAGCATTGCTTAACAACCTTTTGTAATAGCTTTTAGACTGATCGGGAAACAAACGATGAAGCGAATAAGCCAGCGAGTCAAGGTTGGCAGCAAAATCTTCATCCGTAATGTTGGGCGTACCCACATCCATCCTGATATCGAAAATGGGGATGGAAGTTGCCAGCAGACTGGCGTTGTCAGACAAAATGTTTCCACGATTCGATTCAAGGGTAAAAGTCCGTATCTCCTGCTTTTTGGCCTTGGCTTTCAACTCGGCACCCTCCACGGTATAAATCCTGACGGCTTTCACCATGATGGCGATGCCCGTTAAAAAGATAACGGCGTAGAGGAAAGCCTCCCTCAGTAATATGTCCTTTTTAGCATCGCTCATTTTATCATCGAATCCAGCTCCTTTTGACTGACCCTGATAACTTTTAGGGGTTGGGTATTTTCTTTAAATCCTCGTTTTTTTAAAATCTTTTCCACCTGGCTTTGCTTGCTCATATTCATCAGTTTCGATTTTTTGCTGATGTACTGGTAGCGCAGCTCTTTAATCTCTTTTTGTTTTCTGTTTATCTCACGGTTTTTTTCTTCAGCCTGATAGTTGTTGGTGATATAGAGAAATCCCAGCAGGGTAAGCCAGGTTAATAACGGAAATAGTCGTGAAGACTCCTTCTTTTCAAGGATGTCGCCCGATATAATATCCTTGGGCGTTTCCATAACTGCCCTGGCTCTGTCCGACATCTTAAAACCGAACATCTTTTTCAGCTTGGCAAAACCGGACTGGCGATTCCCCGGCGTTTTGGGCGCTTTCGGCTTTTTCTTTAATATGTTTTTTTGTGCTGCCATCCTCTATCGTTTTTCTGCTACTCTGAGTTTGGCGCTTCGTGCGCGACTATTTTCCCGAATCTCCTCCTCGTTGGGGATAACTGCTTTTCCACTTAAAGGTTTTAGCGGGCTCAATACATTTCCGTAGAAGTCTTTTTCAATTTTCCCTTCAAAGTTCCCGGCTCTGAAAAAGTTTTTCACCAGCCTGTCTTCCAGCGAGTGATAAGAGATTACCACCAATCTGCCTCCCGGCTTTAACACCTCGGCTGCCTGTGTTAACATCTCCTTTAGCACTTCCAACTCTTCGTTTACCTCGATGCGAAGGGCTTGAAACACCATGGCCGACAGCTTGTTTATTTTTCGTTCCGGCAAACACTCTCTAATAACCTCGATGAGTTGCCCGGTAGTTTGAATGGGTTTATCAGCTCTGGCTTTAACAATAGCCCGACTGATGCAGTAGCTGCTTCTTAACTCACCATACTGAGTAAATATTTTTTGAAGTTCTTCGGCAGAATAACTGTTAACCACAGTTTCGGCAGTGTTGCCAACCGAAGGGTTCATGCGCATGTCGAGCCGTGCATCAAAACGGGTGGAGAAACCTCGGTCGGGCACGTCGAACTGGTGTGATGAAACACCCAGATCGGCTAAAATGCCATCCACCGGAATAGCCCGGTGCAGGCGGAGAAAGTTTTTTAAAAACCGGAAATTGTGTGGAATCAGCGTGAAGCGGTCGTCATCCGGAACATTGTTCCATGCATCCGGATCCTGATCGAAGGCGATAAGCCTGCCTTGTCCATCAAGACGCTGCAACAAAACACGCGAGTGTCCGCCTCCACCGAAGGTAACATCAACGTAAACCCCCTTGGGGTCAATATTCAGCAATTCAATGCTTCTATGTAGCAATACAGGGTTATGGTACATCCATTTACAATTATTCCGTTTCAAGGTCGCCCATTACCTCTTCGGCGAGGTTGGCAAAATCATCAGGATCATAGTCAACGGCACTTTCATAAGCCACTTTGTCCCAAATTTCGATACGGTTTGCAACTGATGTAATTACGATCTCTTTGGATATGCCGCCATATTTTAGAAGGTCTTTTGGTATCAACAACCTTCCCGTCCCATCCAGTTCGACCGGTTTTACACCAGCCATAAACTTTGTAACGAACTCGGCATTCTTCTTTTTAAACATGTTTAACTTAGAAACCATAGCACTCTCGCTCTGCCAGTTTTCCATGGGAAACAGCTCCAGGCACTTTTTGAAAATGCTACGCTTGATGACAAAACCCTTCTGAACCTCTTCGTTCATTTGGTTTTTGAAAGGAGCAGGAAACATAAAACGCCCTTTGGCGTCAAGTTTTGCTTCGTATGTTCCTAATAATGTTTGCATCAAGAATGTCGGTTTTATGGCGTAAAATTAATTTAAATTTACCACTATTTTGCATGATTTACCACATTTTACCCCAATGTTGATAAAATGTTTCGTTTTAGGGTAAAAAAAGTTTTAGATGCCCCCCTTAGATATTGGAAAATCAGTGCGATAAAGAAAATATTTGTAATATAAAAGGAGATATTAACAATGAAAAAGTGCAATAATTGTTAATAACTCCAATATGGATTTTGATTAATGTTGGAGGTCAGATGGTTAGGATGTTGATAAAAGGATGTCTTATGAGATTATAAGTGCCTGGAGTTCATCAGTGACAACGTGATACTTTGGGAGTGCCTAAAGTTAGGAGTAAAGCGTTAAGAGTTAAGAGTTAAGGGTTAAGCGTGGTTTAACATCTGCAATCTCCAATCGTTAATCTGCAATCTG
>CAZKGB010000320.1:0-3563 GCA_964551935.1 uncultured Lentimicrobiaceae bacterium
TTTTGCTCCCGAACCCGGTTTGGTGGTCCAGTCGCAAACATATTTACCCTGATAAACCTTTCCTGTCAACTCCCGTAGTTTGTGCTCTTTTAAATCGGCCTTCAACCCTTTAGCCGCATTAATAACCGCCAGCCCTACCAATGCAGTAGCTCTTGACGAGGTGGTCATGCCGGTTTTTATCTGGGCTTCGGTATCCACCACCACTTCGATGGTTTCGGGTTTTAAACCGGTTTCTTCGCACAGCGTTTGCAATGCCATGTTGTGCACTCCCTGTCCCATTTCCGTCCAGCCGTGTTCAAGGCGGATACGGGTTTCGGAAAGGATCTCTATCTTCACGGTAGAATCGTCCACCATACCGTTGCCCACTCCCGAGTTTTTAATGGCACAAGCCACTCCCGCGTATTTTGCCTTGTAAAAATCTTCTTTTACCGCTTCCAGACATGCCCTGATACCAACTCCGTGCAGCACTTGTCCCGTTGAGGTGGATAATCCGTCAATCAATGCATTATCGTACCTGAATTGCCAACGGTCGAAGCCGCCCTGTTTACAGATGTCGTCAATACAACTTTCCAGGGCAAAAGCCACCTGATTGGCACCGAAACCGCGCATGGCCCCGCAGGGAATATTGTTGGTATAAACGGTTTTGGCTTCAATGTCGATGTTGGGAATAAAATAGCCTCCCGAAGCGTGGCCGGCTACCCGCTCCAGCACTTTATCACCCACCGAAGCATAGGCACCGGTGTCGCCCACCGCTTTGAGTTTGAGGGCTGTCAGCCTGCCGTTTTCATCGGCACCAATCTCCATATCCATAAAAACAGGATGCCGTTTGGGGTGCAACCGGATGGACTCTTCACGGGTCAGGGTTACTTTTACCGGTTTGTTCATAAGAAAGGCAAACAGCGAAGCATGTCCTTGTATGGAGAGGTCTTCTTTACCACCGAAGCCGCCTCCGTTGGGAACCAAAATAACCCGCACCTTCTCCTCCGGCAATCCTAATATCAGGGCAACCTGACGACGGTCTTCGTAAACCCCCTGACTCTGACTATACAGTGTTATGCCTCCGTCACCGTCGGGTATTGCCACCGCCGCCTCTTTTTCCAGAAAAGCATGTTCGATGCGCTGGGTTTCGTAACGGCCTTTGGAAACATATTTTGCTTTCTGAAGCATCTCGTCAGCCTTGCCAATGGTAAAGCCCGTAGTGCTAAAGTTGTTGGGTCTTTCGGGATGAATCCGTCTGGCGGTAATCGCTTCAAAAACATCGGTAACAGGTTTATACACCTCGTAGCTTACCTCAATAAGCTCAACCGCCTTTCTGGCAATATCATCGGTATCGGCCACCACACCTGCTATTACGTTCCCGATGTAATGCGTGGTTTCACCCGTTCCAATCATTACGGGCCAGTCGGGAATAATTAATCCCACTCTCTTTTCGCCGGGAATATCTGCGGCAGTAAACACCCTTTGTACCCCGGGCAGTTGTTCCGCTTTGGAAGTATCGATACTAAGCACTTTTGCCGACGGGTGTTTGCTAAACTTTAACGCGCCAAACAACATTCCCTCAAATTCGAGATCATCCACAAATTTACGCTCACCGATGGCCGTTTCATAGGCCTGATACTTTGGATGCCGCTCACCGATTTTTCCGCTTGTGTTTCTGATTTCAAGCTGTTTATGTTGACGGATGGCCTCGCCTGCATAAAGAATGGCTTCTTCAATTTTTTTGTATCCCGTGCAGCGGCACAAATGTGGTTTGATGGCTTTTTGCACCTCTTCAATGGTTGGGTTGGGGTTATCCTGCAGCAGCACTTTTGTCCGGCTGATAAATCCCGGCGTACAAAATCCGCACTGAACGGCCCCTTTGTTTACAAAGGCTTTGGCAATGGTATCTTTTACATATTCGGGAAAACCTTCGGGAGTTAATATTTCGGCATCCTGCAGTTTCGACATTTTGATGACGCACGAAAGTTTGGCTTTTCCATTGATTTCAACAGTACAGGCCCCGCAGGCAGCTTGTCCGGAGCAACCGTCTTTTACCGAGGTAAGATGTTTTTCGTTACGCAGGTATTTAAGCAACGACAGGTTGGGATCGCCGTTGTAACTTTGCTTTTCGCCGTTTAAAGTGAAAGTGATCATGGCAATAGTTTTTCTAATTCATGAAGATCGGGTTTGATGGCTTCGGGCATCTTTAAGCGGCTGCTCACCGTACCGATATCCTTTAATCCGCTTCCGGTCAGCAGTACCACATTGCCGGAACCGTCGGTTAATTTTCCCGAAAGCTGATAATGCAACAAACCGGCAAATGCGGTGGCGGCTGCCGGCTCAGAAAAGATGCCGGTATTTTTTGCCAAAACGGAAGAGGCTTCCATAATTTCATCATCCGTTACAGTAAGCCATTCGCCATGATAGGTTTTCAAATAGTGTTGCGCCATATAGAAATTTCGCGGGATATCCACCGAAATGGAATCGGCCAGGGTGCGGCTGGTTTTTATTTCAAAAGGATGCCTGTCCAGATTTCGAACCAGATTGTCGCTTCCTTTGGATTGTACCGCCACGATGACCGGCATCTTGTCGATAATGCCGAGGTTGAGCAAATCTTCAAAACCTTTGTAAACGCCTGAAATAATAACACCATCTCCAACGGGGACAAATATCCGGTCGGGGATTTGATGTTGCATGTCGGCAAAAAGCTCAAAGGAAACGGTTTTTTTACCTTCGATGGTAATCGGGTTAAAGGCTGTATTCCGGTTGTACCATCCATAAGCTTTGGTAGCTTCAATGCTCAGGTCGAAAGCGTCGTCGTAACTGCCTGCCACCGGCACGATGGTGGCACCGTACATCATAATCTGGGTAAGCTTTGCCAGGGGCGCAGCTTGCGGAACCATGATGACGGCCTTTTGGTGCTGCGATGCACAAATACCCGCCAACGAAGAGCCTGCGTTACCGGTTGAAGCTGCCACGATGGTATTAAGGTTGTGCTCTTTGGCAAATGCCGATACCAATGCAGAAGCCCGGTCTTTAAACGAAAATGTGGGATTTTGTCCGTCATCTTTTAAGTAAAGATGAAAGGGCAGACTTTTATTGTTCAGCCGGTTAATCTTGTAAAACGGTGTTTGCCCGACTTTTAGATTAGGGAGGCTTTCGGGTTTATCAATGGGAAGTAAATCAAGAAAGCCCTGTTCTTGCAAGGACAAGAAACCCGAAACCGATTCCTTTATGGCTTTGTAATCATAAACAGTTTTCAACACCCCTTTCGGAGGTTTGTCGGCACTGTTGTCATCGGCACAATGAGGACAGAGGTATTGCACCTGAGCGGCTTCATAGGTGCGCTGACAGTCGATGCATTGATAATGATATTTCATCTGTTTATAATTATGTATCTTCCTGAATTTATGTTAATTCATCCGGGTGGATAAGTCGGTTTACCGACATGGATATAACATTACTTACAAATACTCCTTCAGCAAGCCGGTACGTTCGTTAAACTCTTCAATTTCCTGATCCCACTCATCAACCTTTGCGTAACGTGATTTCCAGTAGTTTTCGTCGTACCACTGGGCGTTAAG
>CAZKGB010000321.1:0-3562 GCA_964551935.1 uncultured Lentimicrobiaceae bacterium
AAGCCGCCACACTCCAAACAGGAATTCAGCTTCGTTATTTTACCGCCTACCGAGCCAATGCTTACATGCCGGAGCTTAGGGCTTTTTATTTACAAAATGAAGTAGAAATTGGCAACTATCTTTGGGCCGATGTTTATGTAACCCTAAAAGTAAAACGGGCACGATTGTTTATAAAGATGCGTAACGTGACCGGTTATTTCGAAGGGTATAATTATTGGCTCGCCCCCCATTATCCCGATCGGGATGCCGGGTTTTATTTTGGGGTGTCGTGGCGTTTTCACGATTAACCACCTCTGCCTGATATATTGTTATTCTCTAATTATCATTGTTTTACTATCAAATGTAAAGGTTCCGAAATAGCCCAATGCGTTGTTACTGACATTAGAAATGGGATTATAAGGTGTTGACCCCATACCTCCCTGACTGATAGCATCGTTTAAAGTCCTAAAGTAGTTGTACGTGGCTTTTCCCACCGCGCTAAGACTTATGGTAACCGTATCGTTGGGGTATGCTCCCACACCAAAAAACAGATAAGAGACATGCTTTCCGTTAAAAAATTCGTCTGAAACCACATAAAATTTTCCCTGATGACCATCAATAGCTTCACCATTTACAGACAAATTTAATATATAGAAATTCGTTTTATTGGAAGGGTCATCGAAATAACAATAAAAATCGTAGTAGGTTTCGTATTCAACTTCTCCGGCGGGAGGGCCTGAATGTCCAAATTCGCTAATTGAGTAATTAACCGAGTCGATATAAGCCATCTCGGGCAGACTATCGGAAGCGGTATAGTTTTGACTGTCGTAATTTACATGCAATGTATATAGCGAATTGGGGATGGCGATGAGTTTTGTTGTTCGATAAATTCCGTTTCCCACGTTAACCAACGAATCAACATCTCCGTAACTGGTTGTAATATAACCCGTGGCATTTGACACGGGAGCAATACCCTCGCCTGTAAAGAAATCACCGGAGGTAGATAACTGCACGAAAAAAGGGCCGTTGCTAAGGGTAATAGCCCCCTCAACTACCAGCCGGGGTTTCGATTCGTTCAGGTCGATATCAATCACCTTTTCGCAGGAGGTTAACAAAGCTGTTACAAGTAGGGCAAATATTATTAAACGGAGTTTCATTTTTTCAAAATTTAAAATTCCAGGTTATGGATGGGACAATAGAAAAGAGGTAAAGTTTTACAGCCTGCATGGTTCCGGGCTTATCAGGATTTTCCTGAAACGAGATAGAGTAGGCATTTTCGCGGGCATAAACGTTATAAACCGAAAAATTCCACGACGATTTAAGCTTCTTTGTCTGTTTACTTACGAAGGTCACACCCACGTCCAACCGGTGATAATCAGGCATTCGATAACCATTTCGCTCGGTATAGAGTGGGACGATAGAGCCATCTACCACATAACTTCCGCTGGGCATGGTTACTGCATCGCCGGTATAATAAATCCAATTCGCGGAAAAGCTAATCCGTTTGTTTAACTCATACATGGCAACAATGGAAACATCGTTGGTTCTATCCTGACGGGCAGAGTACCAGTTGCCATTGTTAATTTCGTCGAATTGTCGCTCGGTTTTCGAAAGGGTGTAACCAATCCACCCGGTAAACCTTCCCAACCGTTTTTTGGCGAAAACCTCCATACCATACGACCGTCCACGACCAAAAGCCAAATCGGCTTCAATGTGAGGGTTTAAAAAAATGTTGGCTCCATCTTTAAAATCTATTTGCCGGTTCATGGTTTTGTAATAGAACTCCACATACGTTTCGAAGGTGTTGTTTTTAAAATTCCTGAAATATCCGGCTGAAACCTGACTGCTGTTCTCCGGTTTAATGATTGCGCTACTGGGCACCCAGACATCGGTCGGACTATCGGAAGTAGAGGTGGATAACAGATGGACATTTTGTGCCATTCGCTGATAGGAAACTTTGATCGAGCTCGACTCATCCAGCATATAGCTTAGCGAAACTCTCGGTTCGGGTTCAACATAAGTTTTAATTATTTCTCCATCAGAATAGGTTGTTTCGTCAACAATATCGCCATTTGAATTATAGGCGTAAACCGATCCGGGGCCAACCGCATTGTACATCGACAGCCGAAAACCGTAATTCAGCTTAACTCTTGTACCTATTTTTTGGTCGTTTGAAACATAGAGGGCACTCTCAAAACCCCGTTTTTTATCGAGTATAATATCGGGGATAGAGCTGGTTCCCTCCGCCAAACGCTCACCCGGCATAAAGGTATGATGAATAATATTAAACCCGAATTTCAGCGTATTCTCGGTATTGGCAAACCAGGTAAAGTCCTGCTTGACATTCCAATCGTTAATACCCGACTTAAGTGATATTTTCAGGTTTTGTTGTTCAATTTTAATGAGGTAGTCGTACGAGCTGTAAATTACAGAGGTGTTTGAAAAAAGTTTACGGCTAAAGATATGATTCCAGCGTAAAGTTCCCGTGGCATTGCCCCAGGAAAAACCAAAGTTACTGGTACCCAATTTATCGCGGCCAAAATATCCCGAAAGAAAAACCCGATCCTTTTTTCCCGGTCGGAAATTGGCTTTCGCGTTAAAATCGTAAAAGTAGAGCTGATTGTTTTTAAAATCCTTTTTGGTAAGCCTTAAAAAGAGGTCGGCATAGGTACGTCTGCCTGAAACAATAAACGACCCTTTGTCTTTTACAATCGGCCCTTCAAGGGTTAATCTTGATGAAATAAGCCCCAGACCGCCCGAAACACTATAGTTTTTCGAGTTTCCATCGTTCATGTATACATCCACCACCGACGAAAGCCTGCCCCCATATTCTGCCGGAATACCCTCTTTATACAACTGAACATCCTTTAATGCATCGGAATTAAATACCGAAAAAAACCCGAATAGATGGGAAGCATTGTAAACAGGCGCTTCATCGAGCAATATCAAATTTTGATCGGTATTTCCTCCCCTGACAAAAAAACCACCTTTTCCCTCGCCACCGCTACTAATGCCGGGCATCAGCGTAAGGGTTTTAAGCACATCCTGTTCGCCAAACAAAACAGGAATTTTAGTTATTTCCTTTACATTCATCTTAACCACACCCATGCTGGATGACCGCACGTTAGCATCGTCGGCATCTCCTTTTATCACCACCTCATCCAAAGAGGTTTCCAAAGTTTTCAGCTCAACACTTAGCTCCCTGTTTCCGCTTAAATTTATTGTCTTTTCAACCGTATTATATCCAACATAAGAAAAGCGAATGTGGTATTCACCTTCGGGAAGCGTTAATGAATAGAAACCGTAATTGTTGGTTACCGTACCCGTTTTTAACTCCACAATGTAAATAGTGGCTCCAATTTGCTCCTCCCCGGTTGCCGCATCGGTAATATGTC
The DNA here is from genome assembly GCA_964551935.1 of uncultured Lentimicrobiaceae bacterium. Lineage (GTDB taxonomy): Bacteria > Bacteroidota > Bacteroidia > Bacteroidales > F082 > B16-G9. The sequence goes on from CAZKGB010000321.1 coordinate 3,375, forward strand.
CACTGATGGAATACCTGTTCTGACCCAACAAGGCTATTGTCATCATGACATATAAAACCAATAGGATATGCTTTGTTTTCAATAGTCTTATTTTATTAAGTAATAAACGAACCCTTTTCTGCTGATTAAACAATACTGACGAAAAAAACCGCTATTTATTACTTCATCATCAATAATTACTGAATAAA
>CAZKGB010000322.1:0-3531 GCA_964551935.1 uncultured Lentimicrobiaceae bacterium
CATTTTAAAAACCGTTTGGGCCGATTGGCCGTTAACAGGGGTTTCAATTATTCCCTCTTCAGGTAGTTTTCCCGACACAATAGCTCTGTATCTTTTGCGAATGGTTTTTTGTTCAAACTGTTTACCGAGCCTTGCAACAGCGGTTTTGGTTTTTGCCACCAGCAACAATCCCGAAGTGGGAAAATCCAGCCGGTGAACAGGCTTAGGCCAGGCCATGGCATCATCAGAAGCAGAAGGTTTCAAATTATACATCAGGGCGTTTTGGACAGTAACATATTTGTTGCCGCTCACCGATATACCCGCCGGCTTGTTGATTACAGCAAGATAATCATCCTCATAAACCACCTCAAGTTTCATGGGCAATGTTTTAGGAGGGGTAAGCTCCAAATCAAAGAACTCCAGCTTCATTCCCGGTTTGAGCCACCAACCTGAAGGCCGTTGTTCACCATCAACTAGAACGGCCCCCTTTTTCAAGGCTTTTTTCGCGCTGCTGCGGGTGGTCATTTCAGGAAACATTTCCAGAATATAATCCAGCAAACGAACAGGTTCAGTTCCAACAGAGACAATATGGGTTTTAAGGAGAATCATAACGACGGCAAATATATTGTAATCCTGCTCGATAACCTAAACCATGATTTACACAATGGCTATCAACCATTATCATTCAATGTACTTTGTGAATGATATTAATCTCAAAAAAGGACTATGGCAATTTATCGCGAAAAGCACTCTCTTTACTTACTTCATCAAAACAAATTCGTAAGTAATGGTTCCACGTTGTTGGGCCGGGGCAGTTGGATCCTGCACGAAAGTGGAGTTTAATGCCGCATCAACAGCAATTTTTCGCAAACTAGAATCAAGTACGGTTGTCCCTTTAGGGTTTACCTGCGCACGCACCACTTTCCCATCGGGGTTAACCCAAATAGAGACAACCACGGTTCCTGTTTCGGTAAATTTGGCACTTGGTTTTTCGAGGTATTTAGCACCCCGGCCACCCAGACTGAAAGCAACACCATTTCCTTTGCCACCTTGTCCGTCGTAACGGTTCGAGTCTTTGTAACCATGCGGTTTACCCTGATCGCCACCACCCGTGGTATTTCCCTGGCTTTGCCCGGTTTTATTTTTTGAGCTCCCCTTAAACAGCGCTCGCGTGTTAACAACAGGCTTTGGCTCCTCTTTGGGCTTTTCCTGTAAAACCGGTTTTGTTTCTGTTTTCGACTGAACGGTATCCTTTTTTTTAGGTTTGAACTCCTCTTTGGGAGGCGTTTCAACCTTTTTCTTCACTTCAGGCTTTTTTTGTTTGGGTTTTACCTTTTTTTCCAACGAGGGTGCCTCTTCCGTATTTTGAGTAAGGTTGTCCTCTTTTTGAGTGGCTTCTTCCTGTTTGGGGGCAGGAGGAGTAGGTTTTGTTTGTTTGTGAACCACCGGTTTTGCTTTAGGAGGAGGATTGTCTTTTTGAATAAGTCCTTTTCCGGTATTATCGTAACCAAAGTTGACCTCCACACCCTCTTCGCCGGGCAGTGGCAAAGGAGTACGCAAAGCAATAAACAGCAAGGCTATCAGTAACAGCAAATGGAACAAGATGGTTCCAATCAGGCCTTTGCGTTGATCTTTGGTTAATTTTTTCATGAATTGCTATCGTTTTGGTTTGGTGGCCAGAATTACTTTGTGTTTGGTGTTGTATTTTCTGTTAATCGTATTTACCGCATCAATAACTTTAACAATATCTTGCACCGGCACCGTTTTATCGGCTCTTAAAACCACCGAAGCTTCGCGTTCGTTGCGGATTTTACTGTAAATGGCATTTTCCAGCCCGGAAGACTTAACCCTTCGCTCTTCCAAATAAAAGTTTCTGTTTTTGTTGATGTAAACCGTGATGGTTTGTTTCGACATGGTTTTACTGCTGCTGTTGGGCAACAGCAATTTAATAGCGTTGGGGGCTACCAGCGTGGAGGTTAACATAAAAAAGATAAGAAGCAGAAACACTAAATCCGACATGGAGGCTGTGCTGAACCCGGGGTCTCTTTTATTTCGCATTTGTATGGCCATATCGCTTTTTTTTAATTGGTTGTTGGAAACAGCTGGGGTTTTGATTTATGCAATTAATTAACTTGCCGGTTCGTGTAGTACATCCATAAATTCGGTAGCAGTAATTTCGAGCTTATACACCACCTTCTCAATTTTGGCTACCAGGATATTGTAAAAAATATAGGCCGTGATTCCTACTATTAATCCGCCCACCGTGGTAATCATAGCCTGATAAATACCTTGCGACAACAATTCGATGTTGATGTTGTTACCGGCCATCGACATATCGTAAAAAGCCCGTATCATACCTATTACCGTTCCTAAAAAACCAAGCATGGGAGCAGCTCCGGCAATGGTAGCCAGTCCGGCAACATTTTTTTCCAATTTTGAGATCTCCAGCTTTCCCACATTTTCGATGGCAGCATTAATGTCGTTTAAGGGTTTCCCAATTCTCGACAGTCCTTTATCAATCATTCGGCCTATGGGCGAATTGTTGCTAACACAAAGTGCCTTGGCCGATTCAAGTTTTCCCTCTTTGATGAATTTACTGATATTATTCATAAAGCTCCTGTCTTCCTTAGAAGCTTTGGAAATAACAAAATACCGTTCAATAAATATGTAAACGGTAATTACCGACAACAGGCCTAAGATGGCCATTATCCATCCCCCTTTTATTACCAAGTCGATAATGGGAAGGGTAATCTCTTTTTCGTTTCCTGTTACAAGTACTTGCGATGCCGCTTCCTGCACCTGAAGGATAATTCCTGAAATCATAGCTTTTTGCTTTTGTTTTGCGGTTGTAAAAATACGACAACTATTAAGCAACCTTAAGTTGCCATGATAGTTTTTAAACATTTTGCTGTTAAATATAACTCATTTTAGTACTGTTTATTTTGCTGACGGCGGAATGAGTGTATAAAATTAATAACGATACTAATATTCAGGGCTTTGAAAGCCGGAAATTATTTAGAGAGATTATAAATTTCAACACATGTTCAGGAGGCATATATTTAGAGCTTATTATAAGAATGTTTAATTAAATTTGCCGCCATTATTAACCCCGTAAAATAAATCACTATGAGCATTTTTATTATTATGGTTGTTATCTTTATTATTGGATATACAATTATTGCTCTGGAGCACCCTTTAAAGATTGATAAAGCCGCCACTGCCCTGTTAATGGGTACGGTTCTTTGGGCTGTATATGCATTAAATGGAGCTACTGTTTTAGAATTAGGTTTTAGTACCTCGTGGCATCATTTTGTTGAAGAAAATAATCTTGGCGCTTTGTTGGCAAGCTTTAAAAGCGGATCACTTTCCGGCGTAGATCTCGAGCATTTTTCCGAAAGCGTTAAAGAGTTTATCACGCATCATGAAGTGTTGGAACACCTTGCCGATATTTCTACTATTTTATTCTTTCTGTTGGGAGCCATGACCATTGTTGAAACGGTCGACCAGCGCGAAGGATTTAAAATTATTACCGATAAAATTAAAACCACCAAC
>CAZKGB010000323.1:0-3527 GCA_964551935.1 uncultured Lentimicrobiaceae bacterium
GGTGGTAAAAGTTTCGGAGTAAACCGCGTTGCCATTGAGGTCTCCCTGGCGAATCTCCACCTGCAAACCAATAGCCGCATTGGCCAGTACTGTTCCTTCGCTGTTGCGAGCCACCGCCTGATATTTAAAGCTTTGTGGTGCTTGTGCCAGCAGGCCGGAAAAAACAAGCAGCATTAAAAATAGAAATAGTGATTTTTTCATGATTATTGAGTTTTATGGTTATTATTGTTTGATGAATAATTTATTGACAAACAGTTTGTTGTTCAAATGAACTGAAACAAGATAAAGTCCCGGTGCATAGTCATTTACCGGGATGGTTGATAAAATCCCGGAAATAATTCCTCTGTAAAGAATTTTTCCTTGCAAATTTTTAATCACGTAAAAGCCTCGCGGCGATTTGTCATTAATTCGTAAAAACAGCGTTTCGGTAACAGGATTGGGATAAATGGTGAACAGCTGCTCTTTTGAAGAATTTTCTTCAATGCCGATTTTCCCGGAAAGACCTTGAAGAAATCCTTGCGTTATCGTGATGCCGCCTTCCGTTAAGGTTTCAGTAGCCGGTTCACCAATAGAAAAAGTCAGGGAAACCTCGCCGTTGGAGAAGGTTTCGCCTGCCGAACCAATCACCGTGGGGGTAACCTGCTGGGCGGTAATGCTGACCGGTATTCCCGTAAAAAGCAACAGCAAGGTAACCGTGCTTAACAGCAACCTTTTCATGAGTTTGGTCTTTTGTTTTCTTTTCATTTTGAATATTTTTATTGTTGGTGTTTTTTATCGCTTGACGATGAATCTTGAAGTTGTACTACTCCCCGAACTACCCTTTAACCTGAGCAGATAAACCCCGGAGGTCAACTTGCTGACATCTGCCGAAAATTGACGGTTTCCTGTATTATTAAGTCGCGACAGTGGTTGCCCGGTAAGACTGACAATTTCAATTTCAATTTTATCATTAACAGCATCGGATAGCTTAACATTGATAATATCGTCAGCAGGGTTGGGCCAGACTGTGACTTGTGATGTGAGCCAATTATTTTCGACGCCTCCGGCAAGCGAATTGTACGATAATGACGACCCGGCTTCAGTAACCTGAATGTCAAGAACAGGGTAATGTGAGGTGGCCGTGTACCATTGATATTCTGTTTCGTTATGGGTGGTCACACTCATGAGCTCTCCACCTGTATTCCATACCGAATCGGTATAGACCTTTTCTTTTTTAATGCGCAACGTGCTGCTATAACTATCCGCAGGGGTTTTAACACTTCCCCAGGCATCGGCAGTGGCGGTAATGGTCCCCCTCCTGTGAATCAGCATAAGGGCTGAAGGATAGGTATAATAATAGGTGTCGGTATAGGTATCGTTATAAGCAAAGGGGTATTTAATCATAATTCTGGGATCCGGATAGTGAATAATGGTCTGATTAGCTCCCGGATCAGAAGCCATACCAAGCATAGACATCTCTGAATTGGTTATCTCCCAATAATTGTATAATTCGTAAGAAGGATCGGTATCACTGAAAGAGATGGTTGCGTCAGGAAAATCAGCAGCAAAAGGTGTTGATGCAGGATTTACCGCAATAGATTCCGTAGAAATGGTGGGTTGAACGGATGAAAAGTCCCAGTGCCGGTTTCCGCCTGTCTGACCCGGGTCGTAAGTTCCAAAAGCACCTGACACGTTGTAAACATCACCAATTTGAGGTGCGTTACCGCTATAGGTAATAACGGGCTGCGCCAATATGGTTGTACCGAACAGGCAAACAAGAGTTGTTAATAGGTAATATTTTTTCATAATATTAATTTTTAATTAATAATTGCTTTTAAGTATTTGGTTCTACTTTTTTACAAATTTTGAAGTTGTTACCGCTCCCCAATTGTTTTTTACCGTGAGTAAATAAACACCGGGTGTAAGTCCGCTGATGTCTGCCGAGTATTGATGGCTTTCCGATTTTTCGAGCTGCAATAAAACTTGGCCCGTGAGGCTGATAATATCGATTTGGGTATTCTCATTTCTGCTTTCGGGTAACCTTACATGAATGGTATTGGAGGCGGGGTTAGGGTATAGGCTGATCTGCGTAAAGATGGCGTTATTGCTAATTCCCACAGCATCAGTTCTGTAAGATACCGATGAACCATCCCCCGTTTGTGAAACGGTGATAACGGGCGTATGCGAGGTTGTCGTGTACCAATCATAATCTGTTTCGGTATAGGTATTGGCATAAAGAAACATACCGCTCATCCACACCGAATCCGTATAGTTTCGTACCGATTTTACCCGCAGCGTATTATTATAAGTCCCGAGGGGAGTTGTTACACTTCCCCATGCATCGGCAGTAACAGTTATAGTACCATGTTCGTGGGTTTCCAAACCTTCTGCAGCAGTATAAGAGGTGTAATAGGTGTCGGAATAGGTGTCGTTATACGAAAAAGGGTACTGCATCAGTTTTACCGCATCGGTATAATGGATATAAAATTCATTATCACCACCCGGATCAAAGCCAACACCATCATTTAACATTTCCGAGCTATTTATCTCGGCATAGCTGTAGGCTTCGTTTTCGCCCGTAATATGAAAGGCAATGGTTGACTCGGGAAAGTTGGGTGCAAACGGTGTTGTTCCCGGGTTAACTGCCGTTTCTGTTGAAAACATGGTAGGGTTAATGCTTGAAAAATCCCAGGATTGATTAGCTCCGGCCGGGCCGGGATCAAAGGTTCCTGATGCTCCCGAAAAGCTGTAGGAATCGCCTGTTTGAGGTGCGTTTCCACCATAAGTGATAACAGGTTGTGCGGTGGTACCTAAAGCAAAAAGGCAGACAATAATTGTAAGAAGGTAATTTTTTTTCATGACACGAAATTTTTGGTTAACAATTGATTCTTATTTTTTGTTTGAATATTTCTCAATGATTTTGTTCAAAGCATCCTTTTGATGCCTGATTTTTTCTTTCAATTCTGCAATGGATTCTTCCTTAGTTGATTTTGACTTTTTCTTTTTCGTGATATGCCTCTTTTTCTTTTCCATCCGGCTGTTTTCTGAAATTGCACAACAAAACTATTGACACATAGAGGAGAAAGCAAAAAATGCAGGTATCCTAAAAGTTTCAGGATGGGTTTCAAAAAGTCACATAATTTGTAACGTGTTGTATTACAGAGTTAGATGTACACGGTACCGGTCTTATATTGTTAGAATATCAGAACTTGTATAATTCAAAAGAAAGCTTTACGGAGTACTTTAAAGCAGGTACACTGTCCGGAATTATTAATTTGGATTCGCAGGATTTGATTATCGGAAATCAATTTTTTCGTTAACAATTCCGTTTCAACTTCAACCCTTACGGCAATCCGTGTAAGTATTCCAATAATCGTTGGAGAATGATTTTGATTTTTAAAGATATTGTTTACTTTTATTGCCTGTTATAAAAAATAGCATTTGAAAACAAAGAACAATACGGTAGATCTGGCAACCTGGGTGCATGAATATTCGGCTGACATGATATCATGGGCGCTGTTTAAAGTTTCCGATTCGGAACTTGCCAA
>CAZKGB010000324.1:0-3519 GCA_964551935.1 uncultured Lentimicrobiaceae bacterium
GTCAGTGCATTACCGATGGTTGAAACGGAAAACCATGAATCAGGTGCTAAAGAGTCAATAAGCTCATCGGTAGGATTAATGTAAATGATAAACCGGTTAACACTAAATCCCGGATCGTGGTAAAAAGTGTACTGCTTCTCCAAGCCAAAATCAATGGTTTTTTGATTCCGGAGATCTCTTAAATAAACCCGATTCTGTTTTACAAACTCATCGGTATCGTCAATGGTAAGCTTGTACTCTCCTTTGGTATTGCAGAAAAATTCCAAAGGAACTTTAAGTCCGTTGTATAGCCCTGACAACGAATTGATGGCCAGCATATCGTTGTCTGCCAAGGTGTAAATTTGCGGAATGCTGTCAAAAGAGCTGAAAAGTTTGCCGGCATCCTGATTGACATCAAATTGATTGGTTGCCGTTGGCAAAAACCGAATCAGCGTTTCGTCGTTATAACCGTTTCCTGAAGCAGTTATTCGCAACTCATTGGTTTTGTTATCTGAATTTTTGTAGTAATCGGGTGTTGACGCCATTGTTCCGGTTCTGCAGGTATTGTTAATCTCCACTGTTCCATTATGCATAGCCTGAACCCAAAATCCCTGGTTGGACGGGATAAATTGTGTTCCGCCGTTTACACCGGTGGGATTGCTGCCTCCCATGAAAATAGTGTAATTGTTGTTGCCGGGGTTCCAAATGTATTTTGCATCGTTAATATCCGTTTTATTCCATCCTGTTTCTTCGAGCCAGTCAACAGGAGAAGGGTAGGGGTTTCCTATTAAGTTCCAGCCTTTATGACTTTCCGATTCGCCGTTTGATCCATCGGTACGGGTTACAGAGATTGAGTAATTTCCCGAATTCAAGCTACTTCCGGAAGATGATGTGTAATCAACTAAAAGAGGTGATGCGATGTAAACATCGTATCCTTTCATTACATCAAGTGCGCCTGTATGCCACACCCAGCCAAAATTCCAGTCGTTAAGAATGATGGTTTCATCGTAGTAAAAAACAAGATCAGTTCCGCTATAAATAGTGCTGACCGAATTATTTACGGGTGATGCCGTGTTGTGCCATCCTCCCTCGCCAATGTATCTTTCAATGTCGACCGTTCCTGAAATCGTTACATTGTTGCCTGTGGTACGATCAACCCAGTACCCCGAACCGGATGCGTCAGAATTGATTTGCAGGTTGGTCCCCACATACATGCTGCCGGTTGGGTTGATGGTTATAAATCCTCCCGGGTCGACGGTTAATTGAGCATTAGCCACTGACACCGTAAAAAACAGAATAAATACTATTTGGAGTTTTCCTGTCAATTGCATGCTATTGTTTTTTAACCATTCTTTCGTTGGTAATCTTCTGAACCGAAATTCTTTCGGTTTTATGTCCTTTTAACGATTTATTGTTTAAATCTTTGGTGTTGAACATTCCCTTCCCGGCCGGCTGATTGTATAGCTCCGGATTTAAGTATTTTCCACGGTTCAATTTTTTATCAACCACCACTTTTTACTTTCAGGATAGTGCTGCATATACTTGTCATTACGCTCGGCGTAAACCACCCATGAAATTTTTTGACCTGCCTTTCCTCCGGCAATAGTGAATTTCCCTTTTGTGTCAATCTCTTTCTTGATATATATTCCCGGAGCCGGCTTACCGATGGCCGTTAAACTATACGAGAAGTTAATGTTTATCAATGTAAAGTAATCGGGAAGTGAGACTATCGATTCTCCCTCTTCGTTTAAGACGGTATTGCCGCGATACATGTTAAGTACTTCCGGTGATTCGATGCAATAGTGTTTCAGCATTTTATTGGCCGGATCTAACGGGTCATCAATTATAAACGATTTACTACCCGTGGCCGCAAAGTTTCCGCTGGCAAAAAGGCCGTAGCCACCATTCATGGCTCGTCCATACACCCCATATCCGCCTGATCCTGTAGACCATCCTGCCAAACCGATAAGATTGCCGGTAAATGCTCCTCCGCTTCCATTGGAAGAAAGGTAGTATGTGCCATTGTTTCCCACCCCGATAACACCTGTACCATCGGAGCTTTCGGTAGCGTATGAAAAACTACCGTGGTACCCTGTAAAAGCGCCTCCACTTCCGTCGGAATTGGTGTGATAGGTATTTCCATCATTGCCAACGCCAACAACCCCCACGCCCGAAGAGCTGTTGGAACCATTGCCGTAAACGCCGTGATGTCCCGTAAATGAACCACCGGCACCTTCAGTAATAATCGCCACGCTTCCCAAATTATTTCCTCCTGCAATAATTCCATTTCCGGTACTTGAATGGCCAAGGCAAAAAATCCCGTCATCACCATGAGAAGATAATCCGAAGTAATGATTGTTAAGGGTATAAGCACCCGAATTACAGCCAACTATCATGGCTCCATATCCATCACTGTTCTGGTTTTCCGACCACAAACCATAACCGTTTGCATTGTTTACCTTACCCAAAAATCCTATGGCGCCTGCTTCGGTATAAAACCCATATCCATTGGGTGCATATGCATTGATAGCCGAGGTTTGGGTTGTGTTGTCGTGAACCGAAAAAAGATCGCTGGTATAGGTGGGAGTGGTGAATCCCACCAGAATCTGGCCGTCCGACTCTATACGCATTCGCTCGGTGTTGTTGGTTCGGATGGCAAGATGTTGATTATCCGTGGTTCCTAAAAAATTGCTGTTAATTGAAGTTGAGCTGTTTCCGGTAATACTCCAGTTGGTTGTTGAAAACGAGGTGGATACCCACTTTGATCCGCTCCAATAGTAGAAACCTGTTGTTTGATTAGAACCCGAATTAAAAACCAGCAAACCGGTGGCAGGGTTTGAAACCGGAGAGGGATTAGTAAGGCTTGTGGTTAAGGTAACTCTGGGAATAAGTAATCCTTTACTTGAACTGACAATATCAAGCACGGCAGACGGATCGGGGGTATTGGTTAAGATGCCAATTTGTCCCCGACAAGGCAAAATGTTTATAAGCAACACAACTGTTAAAATACCACGTTTTAATAACTTAATACTTGGTAGCAGCAGCTTTATTGCATACTTCTCTTTTAGTATGAGCTGATTCATAATAAGTTCTCCTGTTTATTTGAACTTGAAAGATGGCTTTTTTTGTCGACCTCTTGTTATAAAAGCCAACAGTTGTTTTGTATCAAAAAAATATAGCCATAAAGAGAATCCGCTCTTACGGTGTAAAAGTAGTACAATATTTCTGAATTGTCAAGCGGATTAATAATATTCTATTTCCCTTTGAGTTATAAGTGTGTTATCTTTCACTTCGTAGGCAAAAAAGTTATTATAAAGTTTCCTGCTTTCTGTCCTTTTAACCCAACTATGGAAATTGTCGTAAAGGTATTTGAACTTTGACAGCATGGCCGGTCTGTTATTCATGTAAAGAATGTATTGTGTCATCAACCCCTCTTTGTTGTATTTTATCTTTTTACGCCACGAAACACTGCCTTTGTTATTGTAATATTTAATCTCGGTTTTGTTGTACCTGAAATCGTATTTATAAGTGTATTTAAAC
>CAZKGB010000325.1:0-3518 GCA_964551935.1 uncultured Lentimicrobiaceae bacterium
AAATACCTGGCAGCCGATACACTGGTTCTGTTTTCGCTGGTTCCAACGCTGGTCTATTATATCACCGTTTACCGCCTGGGAATCCCCCCCGGCAACATCGATTCAGGAGGTTTTTGGGGTTCATTTATCGGGCTTTTCCTGCTGGGGGCTGTTTTTACTTCCATCGGAATATTCTCCTCTTCCATTTCCGACAACCCGGTAGTATCGTTTGTAATGGCTGTTGTTGTTAGTGCCTTTATGTATCTGGGCTTCGAATTTATCTACTCCCTTGAATGGTTTGGGAGCATCGACCTGTTTATTAAATCGCTGGGCATTTACGACCACTACAGCTCCATCAGCCGGGGGGTGGTTGATACGCGAGATCTTATCTACTTTTTCAGTGTAATAGGGTTGTTTTTGTTTTTAACAAAGTTTTCACTCTCGGTTCGTAAATGGTAAATATGGGTAAAAACAATAAAAATATCAGGCGTCAGAATTACACCCAACTTTTGTTGGTAATGGCTGTTATAGTAGCTGCCGGAATGGCCGGATCCGTTTGGTTTACACGGTTTGACCTGACGGGCGAAAAACGTTATACCCTGTCGCCATCAACCAAAAACATCCTTACCAATTTAAATGATATTGTATTTTTCAGAGTTTATCTCGATGGCGATTTTCCGGCAGGATTCAAAAGACTTCGGCGGGAGACCAAAGAGCTGCTGGATGAATTCAGAGCTTACAACAAGAACATACAATACGAGTTTATTAACCCTTCCGAAAGTGAAGATGCCAAAGAGCGTAACGACACCTATAAATTATTAATGGAACAGGGGCTGCAACCCACCAACCTGCAGGTAAACACCAAAAACGGGATGGAGCAAAAGGTAATTTTCCCCGGGGCGATTGTTGCCTATCGCGAAAAGGAGATTCCCATTGAATTGCTGGATGCCCAACTCAATGTAGCCCCGGAATCAGTACTTAACCACTCCATCGAAAATCTCGAATTTAAGCTAATCAACGCCATACAGCGTATTACCCGTAAAAAGAAACAACACCTTGCTTTTATTGAAGGGCATGGCGAGCTGCGTGAAAAAGAGGTGTGGGACATTACCCAAACCCTGAAACAGGATTACGTGGTAGATCGTGTTGCCATTAACGAAAACATCAACGTTTTAACCAACCGTTTTTTAAAAGATTCGATTCATAACGATTACGAAATCGTGCCCAAATACGAAGCCATCATCATTGCCAAACCCGATTCCGCCTTTTCGGAAAAGGATAAGTTTATCATCGACCAATATTTAATGTACGGCGGTAAAATACTATGGTTGATTGACCCGGTTATTGCTTCGATGGACAGCATCAAAAGTTCACCCTCCACGGTAGCCATCGATGCCAATTTACGGTTACAAGATCAGCTGTTTGGCTACGGTGTTCGGCTTAACAAAGATTTGATCATGGATTTAAATGCCATGCCCATCCCACTTAAAACCGGCATGATGGGTAACCAACCTCAAATCAGCTTTTTCCCCTGGTACTACTTCCCGCTGGTTACTCCCATTTCACAACACCCCATCGTAAGAAACCTGAATGCCATTAAAACGCAATTTGTGAGCAGCATTGACACCAACAGGGTTAAAGGTGTTAAAAAAACCATTTTGCTTCAAAGTTCAATCTACTCGCGAACGGTTAACATGCCGGCCGTTATTTCGCTTTCCATGTTGCGCGAAAAGCCCAACGAATCACTTTACCATGGCCCGCCCAAAGCACTTGCCGTACTGCTTGAAGGCACCTTTAAATCGTTTTACGACAACCGTATCCCGCCTTCGTTGATGGAATCGAAGGAAATTGGATTTAAAAACCACAGTAAAAAAACAGCCATGATTGTTGTCTCGGACGGCGACATCATTCGCAACCAGTTTAAAATTCCGGGCGGTTACCCGCTGCCCCTGGGTTACGATCAATTTACCAAAGAGACCTTTGGAAATAAAGAATTTTTGTTGAATGCCATCAACTACCTGACAGACGGATCTTCGCTGATCTCTGTTCGCTCGAAAGAAGTTAAGCTTCGCTTGTTAAACAGTACACTTATTAACAACAACCGGGTTTTAATTCAGGTAATAAATGTGGTTGTTCCTGTTTTAGTGGTTATCTTAGCCGGTTTGTTACTGGTTTGGTTTCGAAAGAAAAAATACGCGAAATAGACTATGTTAAAAAAGAGAAGAAATAAATTCCTGATTGTTCTGATTGCCCTGCTGGTAGTATTTATTGCGATAACCAACAACAGCAACAGCACACTCAATAATGAGGAATCGGGGTTTTCGGTACGCGATACAGCCTCCGTAACCAAAGTGTTTATTGCCGATAACGGGATTAACGAGGCCCTTTTGCAGCGAACCCAACAGGGCTGGCTGGTTAATAAAAAGTTTCCGGCCAACAAACGATCGGTTGACTTCCTGCTGGAAACCATTAAAAAGATAAAGGTAAAATCTCCTGTTTCAAAGGCAAGCCGAAATAATGTGGTAAAACGGTTGGCAGGCTCGGCTGTTAAGGTGGAGATTTATCAGAATGTTCCCCGCATCAACCTTTTTAACCGGGTAAAACTTTTTTACCATGAAAAGCGAACCAAAGTATTTTTTGTGGGCGATGTAACCCAAAACAACCTTGGTACTTACATGTTGATGGAAGGCGCCAAAAACCCGTATATCGTTTACATTCCCGGATTTCGGGGGTTTGTGTCGGTACGATTTTCGCCCAAACCCGATGACTGGAAAAGTCACATCGTTTTTAACAAAAACCTGGCAGAGATTAAGTCAATAAAGGTTGAAAACCACAAAAACCCCAATCAGGGCTTTGAGGTGAACGTTATCGATGCCATGGGGAATTACGACGTTACACGACTTTTCGACGGCTCTACCGTTTCGAACTACGACACACTGAAGCTGCTCAATTTCCTGACTTCGTTTAAAGATTTAAGATACGAATCGAGGTTAAACGCCATTTTACCTCCCCAACGAATCGATTCCATTTTACACACCAATCCCATTTATCAAATTACCTTAATTGACGTTCACCACGACACGACAAAGGTCATTATGTTCAACAAAAATAAGTTGCCCGATGCTGTTACCAAAGCGTACGAACAACTTGTCCCGGTTGATTTAGACCGCTTTTACGGCTCCCTTAATAATGGTCAGGATTTTGTGCTGATGCAATACTACACCTTCGATAAAGTGCTAAGGCCATTGAGTTATTACGAAAAAAAGTAGGAAAGTGAGGAGTTTGGAGTGCGCTAGAGTACTTGAGTTATGTCGTTCATTTATTATTACACTTTAAACTCCGGACACTTTTGATTGAAGAGTGCAGATTAACGATTGGAGATTGCAGATTCAAACCACGCTTAACCTTTGAAAGCGCGAAGGCGCGAGGGTTGAGAAGTTGAGAGGGTTGAGGAATTTTGTTGCCGGGTGCCCTTCCCGCAAGCCCCAGCGTCATCCCGAAGGAGGCACGACTGAGGGATCTCCCGGGCATCAGCCTGC
>CAZKGB010000326.1:0-3515 GCA_964551935.1 uncultured Lentimicrobiaceae bacterium
AAAGAATTCACAATTTAGACATCGTTTAAATTATTTAGCAACAAGTTATTTAGAGTCCTCTCTTAACTACAAAGTTTAAAAAATGAGTACTTTTGGAAGCTCTGTTTTATTGATGATTTAATTAACATTCTAAAAAATAATACAATGAAGAAAGTCTCAGTTATTGGAGCAGGTAATGTAGGGGCCACGTGTGCCGATGTTCTTGCTCAAAAAAACTTCTTGGATGAAGTAGTTTTGGTTGACATTAAAGAAGGTTTAGCCGAAGGTAAAGCCCTTGACATTTGGGAAACAGCACCTATTCATGGTTTCGACACACGCGTAACAGGTGTTACCGGTGATTATTCGGCTACTGCCGGATCAGAAGTTGTGGTTATCACCTCCGGTTTACCCCGTAAGCCCGGTATGTCGCGCGATGATTTGATTTCAACCAATGCTAAGATTGTTAAATCGGTTACCGATAGTGTAATGGCTGCATCTCCTGATGCTGTTATCATCATTGTTTCTAACCCATTGGATGTAATGACCTATGCTGCACATGTAGCTTCCGGTGCATCTGCAAGCAAAGTATTTGGTCAGGCAGGTGTTCTCGACACGGCTCGTTACCGTGCTTTTATTGCTACCGAACTGGGTGTTTCTCCCCGCGATATCAGCGCCTTGCTGATGGGCGGTCACGGCGACACCATGGTTCCGTTACCACGTTATACCACTGTTTCCGGTATTCCTGTAACTGAATTAATTCCTAAAGACCGTCTGGATGCCATTATTGAAAGAACCAAAAAAGGTGGTGGTGAAATCGTTAACCTGCTGGGTACTTCAGCCTGGTATGCTCCCGGTGCTGCTGCTGCTCAAATGGTAGAATCGGTTGTTTTAAACCAGCATCATATTTTCCCCTGCTGCGTTAAGTTAGACGGACAATGGGGTGAAGAGGGGGTTTACCTTGGTGCTCCCGTTAAACTGGGCCGAGGTGGTGTTGAAGAGATTATTGAAATTGAATTGAACGAAGAAGAGATGAAAGATCTCAGAACATCGGCTAACCACGTTAAAGATGTAATGAAAGTTTACGACGACATGAAATTGTTTTAGTATGGTTGTAACTTTTAATTTATTAAAGAGTCCGCCGGAAAATATCGGCGGACTTTTTTTTGTCCTGTAATAAAAGAAAAACGTTACAAGTGCCTTCCTGCATGAAACATCAGGAAGAGTACTACCTGCCTTTTTCTTTATTGATGAGCCGCTCAAGCCCTGCCTTAAAATCTTTGTACTGCTTGTTTGGTTTTCGTGTGCTTTGGTGTAACAGGGCGATGTAGGCATTTTTATACTGCTTGTCGCGATAATAAACAATCACCTTGTTTGACAAACTCTCTTCGTAATGTGGAAACAGGTAAAGAGCCTGATCGAGATACTCGATGGCCTGCTTGTTTTTGTTAAGTTCCGACGAAACGATGGCCAGGTTATTTAAAACCGCCACCTGATTAGGAAAATCTTTTAATGCTGCCTGCAAATCGCGCAACGATTCATCATATCTCTTCAGGTGCATATTGGCCACTCCGCGATACATTTTTATGGGAATGTTGTTGTAGTCAACGGTGGTAAAGGGCGAATAGGCTTTGTCGGCGTACTTAATAGTGCGATTCGGTCTGCCGGCATTCATCGAAGCGGCAATTTTTCCAACCGTTAGTTCGGAGTTTAAAAACAGAAAAGCATAATAGATGGAAAAACCCGAAAAAACCAATATAGCCAGGTTCACCCATTTAAACGGATTTAACTTATGCGCAATAGTATTTTTCGATTGAAAAAAGATGCTCACCACCACCGCCATCATCAGCACAAGATAAATCTGTTGGTTAATCCGTTCTAATGGAAAAGTGAACAGCGAAACAACCATATAAGCTCCCACGCCCGAAAGCATCAATATCGTAATAAGCAATCTGTTTCTGTTTTTTTCCGAAAATAGAATTTTATATCCATAGAAAAAAATCAGGCCAAAAAGAAGAATAAACAGCATCAGTCCCGGAATACCTTTTTCGGTAGCAACCCATAAAAAATCGTTGTGGGGCCGGCGCCAGTTTTGATATTCACTTTCAAAATTAGTGTGGTAATAAGGAATAATGGCACTTTTCCAGTTTCCGGCGCCAACACCCAACCACGGGTTGTCTGCCGCCAGTTGTAACGAAGCATTCCACATTTTTATTCGCCATTGCGCATTGCTCGATTGGGTACTAAAGGTTGAGGTAACCTGTTCTTTCATCAAGCCCGACGTGCCCGAACTTCTGATAAGCATTACCGCTACTATCGAAACAATCAGAAAAACTGCCAATGAAACCGATAGCACTTTTTTATTATTCACCAAAAACCCTTTAAGGTTGTTATTCAATAAAAAAACAGGGCTCAACAAGGCAAATGTCATCATCATAAAAAGGGTTGCAATCCAAACCGATCTGGTTTGAATAATGACAATATTAACCAGTATCATTAAAACCGAATAGCCGGCAAGGGCTCTCCATCCCTTTTTAAAAGTAAATAAACCATAACTCACAAAAGGCAGCATCAACATCAATGAAATGGCAAACTGGTTTTTGTTGGCCATCAATCCTTTTACGGCATACAACGCCGTGTACAACTCATAATCTGAACTTCCCCGTACCATGGTCAGGTACTGGTACATTCCTATTGATGTTGCAATAACCGCACTCATCATAACACTCTTTACAACTACCTCAAACGCGCTTTGCCGGGTTAAAAAAAATTGCACCCAGTAAACCAGCAAGCCCAATGTTAACAAGGATTTGGACAGATCAAAAATCCCTTCCCCCGGATTAACGGCCAATAACAAGGTAATCAAAGTCCAGGCGACATACAAAACCGCAACCGGAAAAATAGTAAGCCGTAAAAACCGATATGTACAGTTATGCTCTTTTCTGTTCAGAAGATTAAATATAGAAAATATCAACACAACTGCCCCAAGAGCCAACATTCGTGGTGCCGAGTTCATATCCATTGTTTTATGCGATAAAACGAATGGCATTATTAAAATTAACAAAACAGGTAAAAAATAAAGTCTAAACAATACCCCGGTTTTACTCTCCTTTGATTTGATCTTTTGCTTATGTTCCGGTTTGATTTTTTTACGCTTTGTCATAGTTAAAAAAAGAAAGTGAACAGATAAAGCAAAGGTAGGGTTTAAAGAGTTAGATATTTGTTTATTTTTAGTTTTTATTAAATTTGAAATTATTAATCTAATAAATGTATCATTTTTATTCTATCTATTTGCCGATTTAAAATGTGTGAGTAACAAGTTTATATTTGATGTTTTAAAGATGTTAAAAACAAAATCCGAACCTAAATCGGTAATAAAAACGATTTATGAAGCTTACCAACATAATATTTTCCACACCACAATATAACCAGCAAAACTCTGCATGGATAGAACACATCCCTTTTGCTTTTTTCTTAATAGAAACGATTAAACCGGAAGTTTTTGTGGAGTTGGGAACACATTATGGAAATTCTTATTT
>CAZKGB010000327.1:0-3510 GCA_964551935.1 uncultured Lentimicrobiaceae bacterium
CACGAGGCGCCCCATTCGGCCGAAAGTCCGTCTAAAAACTCAACCGAAGCCATAAAACCCCATCCGGCCAAAGCCCCATAAAGTGTAGCTCTGGTATTATCAACACCCGACCAGCTAAGGGCTTCATACATATAGCCACTGGATACATATACCGTAGTCATATGCCCTATTTTATCGAGATGCATCCACTCGGCATTGTCGTTTATCCAATGAAATTGGGTGTGGGCATAATCGTTATACCATAAATACCATAAGGTTGTCATGGTAGCACCGTAAAGCGCTCCTGCAGCAATTACTGTTGTGCGAAGACGGTGTTTGTAGATGGTGTCGGGCCTGCTAACATACTGTGCTTGTGCAGTAAATAAAGATAAAATCAGCAATAGTAATGTCAGCTTCAGGCGTTTCATTACTCAAATTTTTTAAGTATCGAATAGATAACTTCTGTTTTTTGTTGTAACAGAATATCTGTTTTGGCTTCTGCAAGAAATCTTAAATAGGGCTCGGTGTTGGAAGGGCGAATATTAAACCACCAGTTTTCAAACTCTAAACGGTAACCGTCAAAATCGTAAAACTGCTCGGGATACTCGTTTTCAAAAAAGTAATCTTTAACGGCATCCATCGCCTCCTGCTTTTGCTCAATTTTAAAATTCACTTCACCTGTATTGGCATAGGTGGAAATATTGCTGATTAGTTGCGAAAAGGTTTTTCCCTCTTTTTTGAAATGTTTTAAGATATCTAAAAAGATTAAGGATGCCATGATGCCACTGTCGGAATAGTAGAAATCCCGAAAGTAATAGTGTCCTGCCAATTCGCCGCCAAAAACGCCGTCCAACTCGCGCAATTTGGTGGCGCCGTAAGCTCGTCCCACGCGCCAGATGGCAACCTCGCTGTCCCAATGTTTTTTTAGATACTCACCCACGGCTTTGGAAGTGCGAATATCATGAACAACCGTTCCCTGTTCTTTTTGTTGGTCAAAGAAATAGTGTCCCAACAAGGCAATCATTAAATCGGGAGAGACAAAGTTACCCTTCTCGTCAATAAACATAACCCTGTCGGCATCACCATCGTAAAAAACCCCGATATCAGCCTTGTTTTCAACAACGGCATTTTTTATCTGAACCTGATTTTCGGGTTCCAGCGGATTGGGTTCGTGACCGGGAAAATTGCCGTCGGCCGTGCAGTTAATAGTGTGAACTTTGTCGCCAAGCAATGGGCCTGTAAAAAGGGTGGCCATTCCGTTAGAGCAATCCACTACGATGTTTAAATCGGAGTAATCTTCTTTGTACCGGCTTAAAAAATCAAGATAATCCTGATGGAAATCAAAAGGGGTAACCGTTCCCTTTCGGGCGGTAATTTCAACCTTGTTGTTTTCCACCATTTTTTCCACCTCGCCCAGGCCGTTATCATACCCCACCGGTAAAACACCTTTCGACGACACTTTCAGTCCGTTGTGCTCTTTGGGGTTGTGTGAGGCGGTAATCATTACGGAAGCGTCGAAATCGTATTTTCCGGTTCCCCAGTAAATCATGGGGGTAGTGGTCAGACCGGCATCAGCCACATCAACACCGGCATCGGTAAATCCTCTGCTCAGGGCATCGAAGGCTTCGTTGGATGATAGTCTGATATCTCTTCCTACCAAAACCTTTTTCATGGGAATTACACGAGGTAAAAAGAAACCGATTTTATAAATGATTTCGGGGTTTAGGTCTTTTCCGTAAACGCCTCTTATGTCGTATGCTTTAAATGCTTTCATAAATAACTGATACTTACATTAATGATTAATCAACCGTGTTTAAAATATTAAAACCATTGAAAAGTTGAACAATTCGTTAGCTGTCTACTCCTCTTCTGCAAACATGGGATCCCAAGGTGGGAGCAGGGTTGCTTTGCTGTTCAGGATTTTTAATACATCGGCATCTATATATTTTTTATTGATCACCAAACGGAACATGTATTCGTTAAACCAGCTGTCGGTCATGGTTAGATAACCATGGTCGCCTTTGTCGGCACCCCACGAGTTTTCAAGCAGCCATTTGTCGGTAGTACCATCTTCCAGCACGTTGGCGCCAATGAGTGCCATGCCATGCGATGAGCCGCTGTCAAACGTTTGGATGCGCCGGGTTTTGTCCATGCCGAAATCAACGCCGAAAAGATCGTTATAATCGTAAAAATTAACATCAAGAAATCCGCCTTTACTGTCAAACTGTTTGCCCACGTCGCATGAAAAATACATGGCTTCATTGTCTTGAATCGACTTAACGGCAAACTTTTTAATAACATCAATGGGTAAGTTGATATATTTCCAATTGGCACCCTCAGCCAGGTTCCTGTCGTATTCAACTTCGTAGAGTTTGTAGTACTCACGCGAAGGGTCGTTCATAAACATCACGTAATCGTCCACGTTAATTCCAACTACTTCATGATAAAAGCTTTCAGGGGTATAAACCTTTGTTTCCGAAGGGTTACCTTCGTCGGTCATGTATTGCCAGGTAAATTGTTGAGGGGGTTCACCCAGCGATAATACCAAAATACGGTAAATATCTTTAAGCATTTCTATTTTCGTGGAAGCAAGGTTTTTTGCTTTGGCACCGTTGTTGGCCAGGTCGCGTAGCTCCATGGCGTCTTCACGAAGTTTTCGGGCCAACAGGCGCGACATCATGCGCGTGTTTTTGCTTTGGTAGGTGTCGGGCATGGCCGAAGCCGGCACTACCCCGTATTTTTTAACGATATCGGCAAAGGTTGTCCACTGCCCGCCATCACCAATGGGATTTTTCATCATCCATTCAACTTTACGGTCGGTAATGGGTTTGTCGGCGGTGGCGATGGCTATTTCCAAAAAGAGGTTGGCTTTTTCAAATTGATCCCAAAAGAAGTTGTAGGTTTGAGAAAACTCAAAATCCCGGATGTCGTATTTTGAAAGAACCATTGGCTTCAGCGTGTTAAGCCCGGTGTAAAGCCAGCATCTTCCCGAAGAGCGCTGGTTACTGATGCCGTGAGTTGTAACTTTAGTGTTGATATAATGGTTTACCTTTCCTTCGTTGGCACGGCTTTTAGCAAGACTTTTAATGTCGTTGTGGGTAACAGCGTTGATGAAGGCAGTATTGGTTGCGTTTTTGTCAAACGAATCCTGAATTTGTTGAATGGTTTTTTTGTCGAGTTGGCCATTTTTGGTTTGCGCGGTTACCATCAAAACGGTAAAGGCCAGTGCGATTGTTAAAATGTAATTTAAATGCTTCATCTTGTTTGTTTTTGTTGTCATTTGTTCATTTGTTCCGTTTCGGCACTCTTTGGCATCCTTCGATCACCTTCGCGCGCCCTTTGCTATCCTTTGCTGTCCTTTACTGCCCTTCGCTACCCTTCGACGAGCTCAGGGGGCGCTCAGGGGGCGGCTCAGGGAAACAAAATTCAAGGTAAGCAAAGCAGAACTTAATTTGCTACCCTTCGTGAGTTAACTTTGCTGCCTTTTACTGCCCTTTATGCTGGCCTTCGCTACCCTTCGACGAGCTCAGG
>CAZKGB010000328.1:0-3506 GCA_964551935.1 uncultured Lentimicrobiaceae bacterium
GCAGCTGTTGAGTTGGCAGCTATTACCCAAAAGTTACGTTTTGAAAGAAGCCATTGCTCTTGCTTTTTCTTTTTTTCATCCATACGGCAAAAATAAAAAAACGGCTTGAGTAAACTCAAGCCGTTTATACTTCTTTATTGAATTTTATTAAATACCTGCTCAGGGTCAAGCTTGGCATAGGTGCCATCACTAAGCTTCTCACGAACATCGCTAAATGCCTTTAAGGTGTATTCGACATCCTCCAGGGTATGCATGGCTGTTGGGATAAGCCTTAACAAAATGACCCCTTTAGGAACAACAGGGTAGATGACAATAGAGCAAAAGATATTATACTTTTCTCTTAAATCGTAAGTTACGCCAATAGCCTCGGCATCACCACCCTGCATCATTACAGGCGTAACAGGCGATTGTGTATTTCCGATGTTAAAACCCGAATCTCTTAATCCTTTTTGCAACGTATTAACAATAGTCCAAAGCTTTTCGCGATGTTCAGGTTCTTCACGCAGCATTTGAAGTCGTTTTAACGCTCCCATTACCATCGGCATGGGCAGCGACTTGGCGTAAATCTGCGAACGCATATTATACTGAAGGTATTTTATCACCTCTTTTTTTCCGGCAACAAACCCGCCAATACCAGCCATCGACTTGGCAAACGTACCAAAATAAAGATCAACCTCGTCCATCACACCAAAATGCTCGCTGGTACCTGCTCCTGTTGGGCCCATCGTACCAAATCCGTGTGCATCATCAATAAACAACCTGAAATCGAATTTCTCTTTAAGTTTTACAATCTCATCCAGTTTACCCAAATCGCCTGACATACCATAAACTCCTTCGGTAATGACTAATATACCGCCCCCTGATTTCCTGGCAAGCTTGGTGGCTCTGCCCAGCTCTTTTTCAAGTTTAGTCATGTCGTTATGAGGATAAACAAAGCGCTTTCCGAAACTCAGTCGCATTCCGTCAATAATACAAGCGTGGGCTTCCGAATCGTAAACAATGACATCGTTACGGCCTACCAGTGAATGAATGATAGAAACCATCCCCTGATAACCATAGTTAAGCAAATAGGCGGCTTCCTTTTTTTCAAAAGCTGCCAGTTCATTTTCCAATTGTTCATGATATTTCGTGTGACCCGACATCATACGGGCACCCATGGGATAAGCCATCCCCCACTCTGCAGCCGCTTTGGCATCGGCTTCTCTAACCTCAGGATGGTTACCAAGTCCAAGATAATTATTTAAACTCCATACCAGGCGCTCTTTACCTCTAAACATCATTTTATTGCTCAAAGGGCCTTCCAACTTCGGAAACATAAAATACCCTTCAGCACCATGGGCGTATTTCCCTAGAGGACCCAGGTTTACAACACATTTATCAAATATATCCATTGTAATTGTTTGTTAAAAATTTTGAGGTGCAAATGTATGGATTTTAATTTATTAATCAAATCTAAATAGATGATGGCCCGATGGGTTATCAATATTAAACAAAATAAAGAATTCATTACGGTTTGCCATCCAATGTTTCAACGGTGTTAAGGGATGTTAACATCTTCATGAGCGCACAAGAATCTTCATTTTTTTACGTTTATGGTTCAATTATTTATATTACTTTTGCGCAATGTTTAAAAAAATAGTTTTTATATCGTTATTAGTTGGTTTACTGATTTTTAGCTTTGGGTGTAAGAATTACCAAAAAGTATTAAAAAGCGGTAATAATGACCTTAAGTATGAAACCGGCGTGGATTTGTATGAAAAAGGCGATTATAATAAAGCATTACAATTTTTTGATATTCTGAGAGCAGTTTATCGTGGTACCAATAAAGGTGAAAACCTCACCTACCTTACAGCACAGTGTTATTACAACACCCATGATTATCAAATTGCAAGCTACTATTACAAACAATATATGCAAATGTACCCGAGGGGCGAAAAAGCTGAAGAGTGTGCTTACCAGAGCGCCTACTGCAACTACCTGTCCTCCCCACGATATAGTCTTGACCAGACTAATACTTACGCAGCGCTGACCGAGCTACAGAGCTTTATCGATATGTACCCGAAAAGCCCTAAGGTTGCCGAGGCCAACGATTTAATGGATCAGCTAAGGGCAAAACTTGAGCTAAAAGACTTTAACATTGCCAAACTCTATTACAAAATGAGGAGTTATCAGGCAGCCAACACAAGTTTTGAAAACCTGTTGGATGATTATCCTGATACCGACTACAAAGAAGAGATTTTTTACTACATGGTCAGAACCAATTTTGAATATGCCGAAAAAAGTATCTACTCAAAACAAAAAGAGCGTTACGAAAAAACGGTTGAGTCGTATAACAGCCTGAAGTACCTCTTCCCGGAGAGTAAATACCTCAAAGAATTAAAAGATATTAACGAAGAAGCAAAACAACATTTAAAATAAATACACGGATGGATTACAAAAAAATTAAAACAGAAACCACTGCTGTTACCCGTCAAAAAGACCGGTTTTACGATCACACGGGCAATATTTATGAAACCATTGCTATTTTAGCAAAAAGGTCCAATCAGATTGGTGCTGAACTAAAAGAGGAGCTAAATCAGAAAGTTTCTGAATTTGCCACCCACTCCGATAACCTTGAAGAGGTTTTTGAAAACCGTGAACAAATTGAAATTGCCAAATATTACGAGCGTCTGCCCAAGCCAACTTTGCTGGCCATTCACGAATTTTTAAACGGCGACATCTATTTCCGCAATCCTCATAAAGAGAACGCCGAAAGTTTTTAAATAAATGCTTCAGGGTAAAAACATACTTATTGGCATATCAGGCGGAATAGCTGCCTATAAAGTTCCTTTTTTAATTCGACTGTTAAAAAAAGAGGGAGCTGCCGTAAGAGTTGTTTTAACCCCTTACGCCCGGGAGTTTGTTACTCCTTTAACACTTTCTGTACTGTCGGAACAACCTGTTTTGACTGATTTTTACAATACCGGCGACGGAACCTGGCACAGCCATATCGAAAACGGTTTGTGGGCCGATGCCATTGTGGTAGCCCCTCTCACCGCCAATACCATGGCAAAAATGGTAACGGGCATTACCGATAATCTGCTTTTAGCCAGTGTGCTTTCGGCAAGATGTCCTGTGTTTGTTGCCCCGGCCATGGATCTTGATATGTACAAGCATGTTACCACCCGGCAAAATGTGGTCAGGTTGCAGCAGATGGGTTATCATCTTATCGAACCCACTTCGGGCGAACTGGCCAGTGGTTTGGAAGGGAAAGGCAGAATGCAGGAACCGGAAGTAATATTTTCGGTAATTAAAGAATTTTTTGAAACAGAAGGTGATTTCAATGGTAAACAGGTACTGGTATCGGCAGGGCCTACCCACGAGCCCATCGACCCGGTGCGTTTTATCGGAAACAGCAGCTCAGGTTTAATGGGTATTGAAATTGCCAAAGCATTTGCCGAACGAGGAGCCAAGGTAAACCTGGTTTTGGGCCCTACCCATTTAAAGGCCGAGTTCAATGGTATTAC
>CAZKGB010000329.1:0-3491 GCA_964551935.1 uncultured Lentimicrobiaceae bacterium
GCCGTCATTTTTCTCGTATTCGGCCGGAATGGTAATAGCCATTTGAGCTGCGAGGTTATAGGTTATCAGAGAAATTATCAGGGTTACTATTATTTTCATAAATAATATTATTTTTCTTATTTTTTACTTGTTTTTTTTTTCTTTATCAGCTCTTCCAACGATTTGTTTACGCCGTCGATTACCTCCCGGATTTCTGCATCCGTGATAGTTAAAGGTGGTGCAATACGAAAACTGTGCTCGTCAAACAAAAACCGGTCAACAATCATTTTATTCTTTTTAAGAATGCTAACCATATCGGAAGCAGGGTATTCCTTTTTTAATTCGACACCCAGCATCAAACCGATTTGTCGTATTTCGGCTACTGCCGGATGACTTTGCAATGCCTCTTTAATCTGCCTGCCTTTACCCACTGCCTTTTCAGCCAGGCTTTCATCAAGAATGACTTTCAGGCTTGCCAACGCGGCAGCTGCCGAAACCGGATGTCCTCCAAAAGTGGTAATATGACCCAGGGCCGGGTTGAAGGTTAGCTGACTCATATTTTCTCTCGACGACACGAAAGCACCAATGGGCATGCCGCCGCCCATCCCTTTGGCAAGACAGAGGATATCGGGAATCACCTCAAAATTTTCAAAGGCGAAAAGCTTGCCGGTTCGCCCAAAACCCATCTGCACTTCGTCAAAAATAAGCAGGGTTTTTGTTTCATCGCAACGTTGCCGAAGTGTTTTCAGATAATCCGGCTCGGGGATAATTATTCCGGCTTCCGCCTGAACCGGTTCAACAATAACAGCGGCGGTTTTACTGCTAATTAACGCCAAATCTTCCTTTTGGTTAAAGCGGATAAACCGGATATCGGGCAGCAGGGGACGAAAAGCATACTTCATCTCCTCGTTGCCCAACACGCTTAAGGCACCATGCGTACTACCGTGATAAGCATTTTTAAACGAAACTATTTCCGTTCGCCCTGTAACACGTTTGGCAAGTTTTAATGCCCCCTCAATGGCTTCGCTACCTGAGTTTACAAAGAAAACGCTATCCAGCGATTTTGGTAGATTATCTGCCATTAGCGCTGCCAGCTTAACCTGTGGCGACTGAATGTACTTTCCGTAAACCATCAGGTGCATGTAGCTATCAAGCTGTTTCTTAACGGCGCTCACCACCTTAGGATGAAGGTGTCCCACATTGCTCACCGATACACCTGATACAAGGTCGATGTATTTTTCGTTATTATCGGTATATAGATAAATTCCTTTTGCTTTAACCACTTCCAAAGCCTCAGGATCAACAGAGGGTAAAGCAACATGCTGCAAAAACAGCTGTCGGTTGGTAAGTTGCATACTATATTTTTTAGGCAAAAATAGCTAAAAGTCCCACACTACGTGCTTTATCAGTCATAAGCTTATTCGATAATAATTGTTAAAACCCGAACAATTATCGGTTCGCCTCTTTACCGGTTCAATAAATGTTTTACTTTTGTTTCCATTTACATTTAACAAGTTATATATGTATCGAATTATTTTATTAGCTTTGGCATCGGTTTTATTAACATCTGGAATTCAGGCGCAAAAAAAGGATCAATCTCTTAAAGCACATTTTTACAACCTTCGCGAAGCATCATACTCAAACGAATCATATCAGGGAATTATCGACAAACACAAAGGAGAAGTCATTTATCTTGATTTTTGGGCCAGTTGGTGCGGACCGTGTAAGCGCGAGATGCCTTACTCATTAAAGATGCAGGAACATTTCAAAGGGAAAAAAGTGGTTTTTATCTATATGTCATCCGACCAAAATCCCTCTTCCTGGAAAAATACTGCCGAAAGTTTGCAAATAACAGGTGAACATTATTTACTTAACCAAAAAGTTTATACCGAAAGGAATAAAGTGGTACAGGTTAAATACATTCCGCGTTATATGATTTATGATAAAGCGGGAAAACTGGTAACCGACAGCGCACCCCGTCCCAGTAACCCGAGCGCGACCAAAGTTATCGAAAGCTTATTAAAGTAGTGGTACAGAATTAAATTCATTTCCGGGTTGAAATCATATCCGGTAAATTCAAACGAGATTTGGTTTGACGACTATTTTTTTAAAGATTCCACACTAATCTATTCAGGAACGATAGAAAACAAAACTACCCTTGACAGCCTACTACGCCTTTCTTCGTACTAGTCCTATTTCATCAACTCCATAACGGCGCTGCTCATGGCTTTTACACCGGTTTTTATGGTGGGTTCGTAATCAGGTAAAAAATAGGGAGAGTGTACCGAAGGCAGCTTAATTTCACCCTTTTGAGCTTTGGCAAAATTTTCAGGGCTAACAGCGCCCAGCCTGAACATCAGCGAAGGAATGGGCGGGACGGTTCGCCCATAACGGGAAAAATCTTCTCCGGTGGTTCGGGCACCAATTTCCAGCACATTTTCATCGCCCAATGTTTTCCGGAAGGCTTTAAAAATGCGTTCCGACAATGCAGGATTGTTGTACAGCGAAGGGGTGAACGGCAGATGAACCGTTACTTTGGGCATTAACGAGTCGGGAACTCCGGAGGCAATCGCCAGCCCCTTACAGGTTCTTTTAATACTATTAAGCACATGTTGTCTTACCTCATCTTCAAACGTTCTAACGGTAAGTTGCAAATTAACATGGTCGGGAATTACATTACCCACCGTACCCCCTGAAATTTTACCCACCGTAACCACCGCCGGTTTAAAAGGTGAAATTTCCCTGCTGACAATGGTTTGCAGGTTGAGCACAATTTTTGAAGCCAACACCACAGGATCAATCGTGTACTGCGGTAAAGCACCATGCCCACCCACGCCATAAACGTCAATGTCAATCATATCAACGTTGGCCATTGCCCACCCCGAATGAATACCTACCGTACCAACTTTAAGCACCGGGCTGTCGTGCAGGGCAAGATTAAAATCGGGGTAAGGAAACTTGGTAAAGAGTCCGGCTTTGAGCATCATATCGGAGCCTTTGCCCTTTTCTTCGGCAGGCTGGCCTATAAAAATTAAAGTACCATGCCACTTATCTTTAAAATGGCTTAATAACTTTGCCGTCCCGGTCCAAACCGACATATGAATGTCGTGGCCACAAGCATGCATCACTCCCACTTCATTGCCACGGTCATCGATGGCTTTTACCGTAGAAGCATAGTCAACACCGGTTTTTTCAGTAATGGGTAGTGCATCCATATCGGTTCTCACCAAGACAACCGGTCCGTCACCATTTTTTAAAATTCCAACCACACCATACCCCCCAAAATGGTCGGTAACCTCAAATCCGGCTTTCTTTAACTCTTCAACCATACGTGCCGAAGTGTTTTTTTCCTGAAGTGATAGTTCAGGATGCTGATGCAAGTACAAATAGAGGTTATCAAGATATTCGGTTTCATTATTAATAAATTCATCAATAGTAGTTGAACTGTTTTGAGCAAAACCGTTTCCGGTAATAACAAACAGAGCCAAAATAAAAAGTGTAAAAGATTTCAT
>CAZKGB010000330.1:0-3460 GCA_964551935.1 uncultured Lentimicrobiaceae bacterium
AGTGGGTACTCGCATTGTGAAAACGCCTTAAAAGAATTAAAAAGATTTCATTGGAGCTACCTTAATCGCGATTATCACCAGGGCGTAATCGGTGATTGGATTGATGAAGGTTGTTATCCGGCTATTCAAAAAAACTGGGCTATCGATTCCGTTTGATCGATGGCGAATATTCCGCTAGCTCGAATCCTGAGGGCGCCGTGCTGGTTAAATTAAACCTCCTGAACGAAGGCTTTGCCAATCCGGTAAATCCGATGGATGTGGAATTTATCCTCCGAAACACTACCAGTGGAGAGGAATACATAGCCAACGAGAATACGGATCTACGCTTTTGGCCTATTGATGATACCATTAAACTTGATTTGAGCTTCGGATTACCTCAAAATATGGAGGCAGGTAACTATAACTTGTTTTTAAATATTACCGATGCACATTCTGTTATTAAGGATAATCCCGGCTATTCCATCCGCTTAGCAAATCAAAATGTGTGGGAGGATGAAACAGGATACAATAACCTTAACCATACATTGGAAGTGAATAATAACTCTTCGGGACAATATGTAGGAGGTAACTTCTTTAATTATAAAAACAGTGTGGTTACAGGTGGTAACTCCATAGTTGTGGACGGTAGCGACAGCGACTGGTCAGATATTACACCTGTGTATCATAATCTAAACGAAAATCTCCGCACACTAAAAGTTTGGAACTCTTCCGATACACTCTATCTCATGATGGACGGAGGCGATCCTAACGGTACTATTAATTGGCTTATTGATGCCGATAATAATAGTAATACCGGTAAACAGTCTTTCGATTATAAACTGATGATTAATGGCCTCTATTTTGTAAATGAAAATAATAACTGGGAGAAGATTCAGAATGTTGTTGTTAACTCATCATATTCAACAGATATAAAAGAAATTGCAGTGGCAATTAAAGATTTGTCGCCTCTATTGTTGGAAAATATGTTTAAAGTAATGGTAACTACACCAACGGGGGCAATACCCGAAAACGGGGCTGTTTTACCAACGGTGTATTTAAACACTATTTTTGATAAACCTGTAATCAACGTAAAAAAGGCGGGCAATACCAATACTGTTTATTGGAATAGAAATGTTTTTTCAAAATCAGGCTCAACGATTATCGAAAAATCGCATAATGGAGTTGATTATGTACGGTTGGATGTTGTTAATAACAACACCATAAGTTTTCTTGATAAAAACCTTGAAGAGGGAACAATACACATTTACCGGGTGAGGTATCAATCGGGAAACGATGTTTCGGAATGGTCCGACGGAGTGGGTGTTAATACTGCCGTCGGCGATAAAATGTATATTTCCATAAAACTTGACGGAGAAGAGGATGATTGGAATCTTTGTCGTCCTGTGGCTACGGGTTTAAATAATTCTAAGCTTGAAGTTGTACGTTTTTATAATACAGTTGATACTCTGTTTTACAGTTTAAAAGTAGATGGAGATGTCATACACGATTATCAATTATATTTTAATATAGATGGTAATTCCGGTTTTGAATATAAAATAAGCAACGATTCGGTGTTCAGCAACCAGGCGGGAAACTGGATTTTGAGTCGTGTTAATACATCATACACCCATCTTGGTTTTATGGAATCCGGACTATTGTTAAGTGACCTGGCTATGGATACTGTTGATTATATTACTGCCAGGTGTATTATCAATGGTCATGATGTTTGGGGTAATAATGAAGCGTTTGGTTTTTTAAAGTATCCTGAACTTGAACCACCTGCAAATTTCGAATTAAAAGTTTCTGCCGAAACACCCTATTCCCGTATCAAAATAAAATGGTTGTTTGATGGCAGCCCTGATGCGTACGTTATTGAACGATCGGTTGATGATAGTTTGCATTTTGAGAACCTGATTGAAGTTAGCAGCTCAACTTCCTATTTTTTGGATAATGATGTGGATAGCAGTCATGTTTACTATTACCGAATGTTTTCGCACAAAGATGTGCTCCGTTCGGCCTACACCAGAATTATGTGGATGCGGCCCGGTATTGCCGGTATCAACAGCTTTGAGCTTAATACAGGCAGTATTAACGTTTATCCGGTTCCGATTTCGGGCAAAGCCACCGTTAGCTTAAAGCTGGCTTCACCCGACTACGTTAAAATCGACTTGTTAACACCAACCGGTAAATCTTTACTGACAATCTATCGGGGAAAAGTGGTGGACGTTAAAAACATTGATTTTAATGTAGAAACCTTACCTGCCGGCTTGTATCTGCTAAGGGCCAAAGGAAACAATACATCCATGATGAAAAAGATGGTGATAAGATAGTTTTTTTTCTCGTTCATTTTTTGGTTAATGATGATTTCCCGGGCTTTTGTTTTCGGACAAAAGTTCCGGGATGTTTTAAAAGTAATTCCTGTATGAATAAAAAGCATTGGTTGATATATGCACTGGTTACCACCCTTTTTTGGGGTGTGTGGGGTGCTTTTAGCGAAATACCTGAAAAGAATGGTTTTCCCGGCACGTTGATTTATGTGGTTTGGTCATTTTCTATGATTATTCCCGCCTTTTTCGCATTAAAGCAGGTAAAATGGAAAATTGAGACGGATAAGAAATCGCTCTTTTACGGTTTACTCATTGGTTTTCTTGGAGCGGGAGGGCAGTTGGCTCTGCTGTCGAAGGCCATTGTTACCGGACCGGCCTATTTGATTTTTCCTATTATTTCGTTGTCGCCGGTGGTTACCATTATTTTGTCAACATTGGTGCTTAAAGAACGGGCCGGTTGGAAAGGCTGGACAGGTATTGCAATAGCACTGTTGGCTATCCCTCTGCTTTCGTATCAGGCACCCGAAGATGGCCCTGCCAACTACACCTGGCTTATTTATGCTTTGGTGGTGTTCTTTGCCTGGGGGTTACAGGCTTTCTACATGCGTAAGGCCAACGAAACCATGACTGCCGAGAGCATCTTTTTTTATATGACGCTCACCGGAATTGCCCTTTCGATTGTGGCCCTTTTAATGACCGATTTCTCTAAAAATATAAACTGGGGCTTTAACGGCCCGGGACTGGCATTTTTAATTCAAATTCTCAACTCTATTGGAGCCTTAACCATCGTTTATGCTTTTAGATATGGTAAAGCAATCATTGTAAGCCCGCTTACCAATGCCGTGGCACCGGTAATTACCATTGTCATATCATTGGTTATTTATGCCGTTTTTCCCAACAACGTTGTTTTAACCGGTATGGTGCTGGCACTGGTTTCTATGCTGATTTTATCGTTTGATGATGAAGATTGAGTACTTTTACCAATACAATTAATGTAAAATACCATAATACCAATGAATTATAATAAAATAAAATACTACACAACATTGTTGTCTGTCCTGATTTCATTAACCCTTTTTGCCCAAACAGGAAGAGACGGGTTTGTCGCGTTGCACATCGATAGCGTGCCTCACCATGTACAGCCCATGACGGGC
>CAZKGB010000331.1:0-3457 GCA_964551935.1 uncultured Lentimicrobiaceae bacterium
AATGGTTCAATTATTCAATGGTTTAATGATGTAATTGTACAATGAGGTAATTTTGGCAATAGAGCAATAGAATAATAGAGCAATAGAACAAATCAAACAATGAAATCATGAAAATAATCTGTATAGGCCGTAATTATATCGATCATGCTAAAGAGCTTGATAATCCGGTACCCGAGAAGCCGGTGTTTTTTATGAAACCTGATACAGCGCTGTTGCTAAAGCATAACCCGTTTTTTTATCCTGACTTTTCCAACAATGTTCAATACGAAACGGAGCTGGTAATTAAAATTGACCGTAATGGGCGTAACATAGAAGAGAAATTTGCTCACAAGTATTACAACGAAATAGGAATCGGAATCGATTTTACGGCTCGTGATTTGCAAGCCGAAGCCAAAAAAAAAGGACTGCCATGGGAAATTTCCAAAGCTTTTGACCAGTCGGCACCACTGGGAAATTTCTTGCCCAAGAGTCGGTTTGAAGATTTGAATAATATTAACTTTTCACTTAAAATTAACGGCGAGCTTTGTCAACAAGGCAACTCGAAAGATATGATCTTTACCTTTGATAATATAATAGCCTATGTTTCGCGGTTTGTAACCCTGCGTACAGGTGATCTCATTTTTACCGGAACACCCAAAGGGGTAGGCCCCACAAAAATTGATGATCATTTTGAAGCTTTTATCGAAGAGGAAAAGTTGCTGGAATTTAATGTAAAATAATCAATACCTGAAAATACTTTCGCCGGTTGCATTCATTTTCATACATTTGCTGTCTTAAAAAAACAATCAATCTAAAAAAATTAATATTATGAAGTTAAAACTATCATGGTTGCTTATTGCAACATTTATGTTTAATCTTACTGTTTTCGCACAGGAAGAGAAAAAAGAGGAGAAGAAAGGGTATCAGTTTACCGATCAAATTATTGTACCTCACACTTCCGTTAAAAACCAATATCGTTCAGGCACCTGCTGGAGTTTTTCGGGGGTTGGCTTTGTTGAGGCTGAGCTGATGCGGTTGCAAGGTAAAGAATACGACCTTTCTGAAATGTTTATTGTTAATCACACATACCGTGACAAAGCTACCAAATATGTTCGTTTGGGTGGAAAATTAAACTTTGGCGCGGGAGCTGAGTTTACCGATGTTTTCAGAGTGATTAGAGAATATGGGATGGTGCCCGATACCGTCTATCCCGGATTAAACTATGGAGAAAAAAAACATATCCACGGTGAATTTGATGCAGTTCTGCAAAGTTATGTCGATGCCGTTGTTAAAAATAAAAACCGTAAACTTACTCCTGTTTGGCACGATGGTTTTGATAAGGTTGTTGATACTTATCTGGGTGAGCTTCCCACTACCTTTACTTACGAGGGAAAAGAGTACACTCCGGAAAGTTTTAGAGATATGACCGGTATCAACCCTGATGACTATGTAGCCTTTACCTCGTACAATCATCATCCTTTTTATAAACCATTTGCTTTGGCTATTCCCGACAACTGGTTGTGGGCCGATTGGATGAATATCCCCATGGAGGATATGATGGCCATTATCGACAATGCGCTGGAAAACGGATATACTGTTGCCTGGGGCGCCGATGTTAGCGACAAAGGTTTTTCCTGGAAAAAAGGTGTTGCCGTTATTCCTGATGAGGAGCGTCCGGATCTTTCGGGCACCGACCGTGCTAACTGGGAAAAGTTAACTGCCAAAGAAAAAAGAAAAGCACTCTACAGCTTCGATGAGCCAATAAAAGAAAAGGTAATTACTCAGGAGATGCGCCAGCAAGAGTATAACGATTACGAAGTTACCGACGATCATGGTATGCAAATAGTGGGTATTGCTTACGACCAAAATGGGGATAAGTTTTATAAAATTAAAAACTCCTGGGGAACCGATCAGGTTTACAAAGGTTATTTTTATGCTTCTGTTCCTTTTGTTGAGTTACAAACCATTGGAATTACTGTCCATAAAAAGGCTGTTCCAAAAAAGATTGCCAAAGAGTGCGGAATTAAATAATGCATAATCTTTTAAAAAAAAAGCGGCTTTCGATGAGAGCCGCTTTTTTTACTGAATAAATTGAAAAAGAAAGATTCATTTTTTTCATAAAAATAAAATTTGTACCTTTGAAACTATATGAAAAGCCTTTGACTTAATTCGGCTATACCCGTTGCATATTATGGAACAGCATAATCTTAATAATGCTATTAACATGCTGCAGGAGAAAGGGGTTCCTTTTGCAGTATATCAGCAGCCTGATAATAATGAAGTTTGCCTGGTGGCGCAAGTTGAGCCGGTTCACCTTGTTCATGACATTAAAGAGATTTGTTATTCCAGTGGGTTTTTGGTTTTTCCGTTTGAGTCGGTAATTACCGGTGTGGGCTATTTTATCACTAGCGATTTGTTTGCCTGTGCGAACAATGGCTTGGGGGATTTTATTAAGAAAATAGAAGCTCTTCCTAACAAGATTTCGGAGGATGCGGTAACAGAAACGTATGAACTATCAAAACAGGAATACCTGACGATTGCTCAAGATTTGATACGCCGATTAAGAAATAAGGATTTGCAAAAAGTAGTGCTTTCCAGGTTGAAAGTAGTAAAGCCTGAGAACAAGTTGGATTTAGCCTCTTTGTTTCTTCGTCTACTAAAGCAGTACTCAAATACGTTTGTTTACCTTTTTTCTATTCCCGATGTCGGGACCTGGTTTGGTGCTACCCCCGAAATATTGTTGAGTCAAAAAGCCAACGGCGATGTAGTAATTATGTCGTTGGCCGGAACCACATCCTACGTCAACAACGGTAAGGTTGACTGGGGAAATAAGGAGGTTGTTGAGCAGCGGTATGTTTCGGAGTTTATCCGTGAGAGGTTGGTAAAGCTGGGAATAAAAAAGTTTAGCGAGGGAAAACCCGAAACCATAAAAGCCGGACCTTTGGCACACATTCAAACCATTTTTAAAGTTGACGGGAGTGATACGAACAAAAATATTGATAAGATGGTTAAAGCACTTCATCCCACTCCGGCGGTATGTGGCTTGCCACAGGGTGATGCCTACTCATTAATTGAAAAAGTTGAGCCTCACGAACGGAAATTCTATACCGGCTTTTTAGGTCCCTGGGTGTTAAATGGTAAATCGGATTTGTACGTTAACCTGCGTTGTGCCGAGGTAAACAACGATACCTTGAATCTTTACCTTGGAGGCGGGCTGACCGCTGATTCGGATGCAGAAAAAGAGTGGAATGAAACGGAGCTTAAAGCTCAAACGTTGCTGTCGGTAATAAACAACAAAAGCTCTTCATAAAGTCGATGGGTGGGTAAGCCAACCACATTAAAATACGAACCGTTTATTTTTTCAATTCCTGCATGGCCAATCCACTCCTGGATTCCATAAGCGCCTGCTTTATCGAAAGGTTTATAATGATCCACGTAAAAAGCTATCTCCTCAGGTAAGAGTTGTTTGAAGTAAACT
>CAZKGB010000332.1:0-3456 GCA_964551935.1 uncultured Lentimicrobiaceae bacterium
TATAAAGCAAATAGGTATATGGATATTATTAATAATTTAAGTTTGGGGTTTTCAGCCATATTTCATTTTACCCCGTTACTTATGATATTTATTGGAGTGGCTGTGGGGATTATGGTGGGGGTATTGCCCGGACTTTCTCCTTCGATAGGAGTGGCTTTAATGTTGCCTGCCACTTTTGGAATGGATGCCATGAGTGCGTTGGTGCTGCTTACCGCTGTGTATCTTGCAGCCAATTATGGTGGATCCATTACTGCCATAGCTATCAATACTCCGGGAACGCCGGGTGCTGTTGCCACTACCTTCGATGGGTTTGAGCTGACTAAACAGGGAAAACCTATGTATGCTCTTATGACCTCGCTTACATCCTCTACCGTGGGCGGTTTGGTGGGGACTATTATTCTGATTCTGTTCTCTATTCCGCTGGCGAAGCTTGCACTATCGTTTGAATCTTACGAGTATTTTGCCTTGGGAGTTTTTGGGATGACTATTATCTCATCGTTGGCGGGTGATAAACCTTTAAAAGGCTACATGGCTTCCTTAATCGGGTTGCTTTTAGTAACTATTGGTTTTGATACGCAGCTTCCCTTTTCCCGTTTTAGTCTTGGGATTCCTCAACTGGCCGATGGAATTGAATTTATTCCTGCCTTAATCGGTCTGTTTGCTTTGGGAGAGATATTTTATAGTATCGAAAATTTTAAGGTTTTAAAAAAGAAGGTGTCGGCAAAACATGCCATAAGTAAAAATAAAACCTTGCCCATTGCTAAACTATGGAAACTACGATGGCTTATGCTGCGATCTTCGGTAGTGGGAACCCTGATAGGGGTAATACCGGGTGCCGGAGGTACCATTGCCACTTTTATTGCTTATAATAATGCCAAAAGTACCAGTAAAACGCCTGAGAAATTCGGGAAGGGATCGCTGGAAGGGGTAGCTGCTCCTGAAGCGGCCAACAACGGTTCGGTGGGCGGCGCTTTAGTCCCTCTTTTAACACTGGGTATTCCGGGAAGCGCCTCTACAGCGGTTTTAATAGGAGCCCTGATGGTTCATAAACTGAATCCCGGTCCTCAGCTTTTTGAAAAAGAACCGGGTCTGGTTTACGGTCTGTTTATCAGCCTCTTTTTTGCTAACCTGGTAATGCTGGTTTTGGGATTGTTGGGTAACAAAATTTGGGTAAGAATAATTGAAGCTCCCAAAAAATTACTCTACCCCCTTATTATAGCCCTTTCGTTTATTGGTAGTTTTTTTATTCAAAATTCCCTTTTCGATGTTGGAACCTGTCTCGCTTTCGGCCTTTTAGGATGGATGCTGAAAAGAGGAGGCTTCCCGACAGCTCCGGTTATTTTAGGATTGATTTTAGGTAAGATGATTGAAGAAAACCTGCGTCTTTCATTGGTTAAAGGCAGTGCTGTCGATTTTGTAACGCGTCCCTGGAGTCTGGCAATACTGCTGCTTGCTTTGGTGTCGTTTCTGTGGCCTCTGATTAAAAAAGGTTTAAACCGGTCGGAAAAGCGAAAATCGGAACAAAATATAACTTAACAGGCGTGGTTTTTATCAAAGCATATTGTTGGTAGATTGTTTTTGCAAATCCATATTAGAAGAAGCATCGTTTTTCGGCTGATCTGTTTTATTTCCTTCGGAAATATGTTCCAATTCTGTCTTTCACTGTTTAACCGATTCTCTCTTCCTTACCTGTTATTAAAAATGGAAACAATTATTAATAAAAAAACCCGATTCGTCTGAACCGGGTTTTTTTATATGCTTTGAAACAAAGATTACATTCTTTTCTCTTTGATTCTGGCTTTTTTACCTCTGAGTTTTCTGAAGTAGAAGATACGGGCTCTGCGAACAACACCCACTTTATTAACGGTAATTTCTTCGATGAATGGTGAAGAGATGGGAAAAATTCTCTCAACGCCAACGTTACTCGAAATTTTCCTTATTGTAAAGGTAGCGGTTGGGCCGCTTCCGGCACGCTGTAATACAACACCGGTAAATTTCTGCAAACGCTCTTTATTACCTTCTTTAATTTTATAAGTAACGGTAATGGTATCTCCTGCTTTGAAGGCGGGGAATTTTTTTACCTCAACACTTTCTTCTACTAATTTGATTAATTCGTTCTTACCCATTTTATTACAGATTTGGAGTGGTTTTTCAAAAATGAGTGCAAATATACGCCTATTTATTTAAATATAAAGCATAGAGTTTAGAATTTTTTTTCTTTAAAATATTTATTCTTCTGAACAGCCATAATTTACTGACATTACAAGCGTTATAAGATGCGAAATAGTTAACATTATTTTTCTGTTTTTCGAGTAGTTTAACAATCGTTACTTTTGAAAGCGTAAAAGGGCTTAAAAAGATTACTTTTGTCGATTCAAAATAACAAAAACAAAAAATTAAGGATATGCCTACTACAAAGGAATTAAAAGCTATTGCCAGCCAGGTTCGACGTGATATCGTTCGAATGGTGCACGGTGCTGCTTCGGGGCATCCGGGAGGATCGCTGAGTGCTGCCGACTATCTGGTGGCGCTCCATTTTGAAATAATGGATTACACTGCCAAACCTTTTGATATGGATGGGATTGGTCAGGATATTTTTATTCTGTCAAACGGCCACATAAGCCCGGCTTATTACAGTGTGCTGGCTCGAAGCGGCTACTTTCCTGTTTCGGAATTGAGTACTTTTCGTCAGCTTCATTCCCGCTTACAGGGTCATCCTGCCACCATGGAAAAACTTCCGGGGGTTCGTATTGCCAGCGGTTCGCTCGGTCAGGGGCTCTCGGTGGCTGTTGGTGTTAGCAGGGCTAAAAAAATTAACCGCGACGACAAGCTCGTTTATTGCCTGATGGGTGATGGCGAATTGGATGAAGGTCAACCCTGGGAAGCAATGGCGTACTGTGGTGGTAAAAAAGTGGACAACATTATTGCTGCAGTCGATTACAACCACAAGCAAATTGACGGTGATACGGATGATGTGATGCCGCTGCTCGATTTAAAAGCTAAAATAGTTGCCTTTGGCTGGGATCTGCTTGAATGCAATGGCAACGATATGGATGAGGTTGTTTCAACCTTGAAAACGGCCAAAGAGCATACCGGAAAAGAAAAGCCGGTAATGATTTTGCTTCATACCCAAATGGGAATGGGGGTCGATTTTATGATGGGTACCCATAAATGGCATGGTGCCGCTCCGAGTGATGAACAGGCAGAAAAAGCGCTGGCTCAGCTGGAAGAAACACTGGGTGACTATTAATAATTGGTAATATTTAGAATATGAAATACGAAGTTTTAAATTATAAAGATACACGCTCCGGGTTTGGTGAGGGGCTTTTTGAATTAGGTCAGGAAAATGAGAAGGTGGTGGCCTTGTGTGCCGACCTGATAGGTTCCTTAAAAATGAATGCTTTTGCCGAAGCTTTTCCTGAAAGATTTTTTCAGGTGGGTATTGCCGAGGCCAAT
>CAZKGB010000333.1:0-3448 GCA_964551935.1 uncultured Lentimicrobiaceae bacterium
AGGTATATGGCTGGGTGGTGATGTGTGCTCTGAAGCCATGCTTGAATATTCTACCGTAAAATATATCGACTCTTTGTTTGACCTTGGAAGCTCCGAAACTCATTGGGCATTGGGAAAACATGATGCTCGCAACGGTAATTGGGAATGGTATTCTGAGTTTACAGGCCATAAAACCTATTATGCCTATTCGTCACATGGGATAACACGTATTATTATGAATACCAATATTGTTCCGGTTAACTGCGAAATGTTGAATGATGAGTATAATATGATATCCAATGTTTGCGACACAATTTCAAAATCTGACTATTTAATTTTACTGATGCATCATGGAATATGGAAAGATGTTCCGGGGTTGCCTTCACCCGGTATTTATGCTCAAAGTAATTTGAAATATTGGAATGCCAACTGTGATTCGGTGAATACACAGTTTAATAAAACCATCTACCCGAAACTGCTGAAAGTTAAAAACAGAGGGATTGAAGTAATTTGTATTTTGGGAGATATGGGCTCCGGACCAAAAAAGTTTGAAATGGACTCCGATGACGGTATTCATTTTTTAGGCTGTGGACTTTATTATAATGAGCCTGATAATAATGTGCTGACTTTTACTTATAATTTAAAGGAACATGCGTTAACCTGGCAGTTTGATAACCTCGATTCGTTACTTAATGTGCAAAAAAATCGACGGCACTGACAATAATTTTTAATAGTACCTTATTTCATAATGGTTATCGTATAATTATTTTCCCTTTATAATGTATTGAAGGGTCTTCATCGGAAGTAATTTTATAAAAATAGATACCTGCCGAAAGGTTACCTCTTTTTTGAATAAACTTGCTTCCGCTAAATTGTTTCGATTGGATTCTATGCCCATAGGCATCAAACAGCTGAATAGTATAGTTTGTTTGGGTAATATTGGGCATTACAAATATGCCTGAGCCAATCATCGGGTTGGGGTAGAAAACAATCTTATCGGAAAGGTGGTTAGAAATGCCCGAGAAAAGATCAGGATCGCCATTTGATTTTAGCCTAAGTAAATAAACATCGCTTTTTCCCTCTCCAAAGCTTGAAGTGCTTCCTGCTATAACACAACCTCCATTGGGTAATGTCATAAGGTCTTCTCCAAAGTCATCATTGGAGCCGCCAAATGTTTCGCTCCAGATTTCGTTTCCCTGATCATCTGTTTTTACAATAAAAACATCAACCGAACCATCGGTTCCGAAACTTTTACTGCTGCCAACCAGATACAGACCGCCGTCCATGCTTTGAACTACCTTTTTCCCATACTCATAATCTACCCCCCCGAAACTTTTGTGCCACTCTTCATTTCCTTCATCGTCAACCTTAATAAGAAGCATATCAAAACTTCCGTTGCCGTACGATTGACTGGAACCAAGCAGATAGTAACCTCCGTCGTAGCTGTTGCATATACTATAACCGAAATCGTGTTCCGATTTACCGTAAGTTTTTTTCCAAACCTGATTTCCGTCTTTATCTGTTTTTATTAACAGGATGTCAGCATCATGAGTTCTGAAATCAGCATGAACATCGTCAAAAAAACCATCTTTTGAACCAACAAAAACATATCCGTCATCTTGACTGCTATTAATTATCTGAAAAGCATAATCATTTCCTTCGTCATAAAACGATTTTTGCCAAATTTCGTTCCCCTCACTATCCGTTTTTAATAAATAAATATCCCCATATGGATTTACAAGCCTGGCATGTCCTAATATCAGAAAACCGTTGTCGTCAGTTTGTATTATATCAAACCCATTATCACGCAAATTTGTTCCATACGAAAATCCCTCTTCGGAATAGCCGAATTGATCCGTCTTTAGCATGTAAATATCCAGTCTTCCATGTCCGAGCGCCCACGAATCGCCAATAAAAGCATAACCATTTTCGATAGGAATAATGCCTCTGAAGAAATCTTGATAACTCCATCCATACGTTCTGTTAACCTTAATTTGTCCACTCGAATCAATTATTAAAAAATAAAAGTCATTACTCCCGTTGCCAAAGCTTCTGGTGCTGCCCGCTATGGCATAACCTCCGTCATGAGATTGGCAAATACTTAAGCCCACATCGTTACCTGATCCCCCAAATGATACTCCCGAATGGGTTTGTGATAAAACTGAAATAGAAAAACAAAGAATTAAAATCGCTGAAGAAAAAAGTTTCTTTATCATCAACATAATATTGTATGCTTAATTTACACCTATTTATATAGGTAGTACAAAAATAATTGATTTTTTGGAGGATTGGGTTTTTCTAATGAATTGTTCTTATTTTTTAAACAGAGATTTTTATTATTTCATAATCTACGGAATATGAAAGGAGTAGGCGATTGAAGTAATTTTATTTCAAATATTATTTGAGCAGGTGTTTGTTTTGTATCAAATTAAACTATCTTTGCACTCCCTTTTACGAGAGGAGTTCATTGAAAAGGTTGACTATTTAAAAACAGAGGTTGTAAACCGCTGTAGTTCAGGTAAAAGAAAAAAATTTAATTTTTTTATATTTTTTTCTTGTCAGAATAAAAAATAGTATTACTTTTGCACTCCCTTTTTGAGGGGAAGAAATTGAAAGAAGATTCGGGGTTACCCGGAGCGTTCATAGACATACTGAAGCATAGCCAAGTAAGAAAACACAGCAAGCCCCTGTTTTAGATAACAGGAACAATAATTTGAGTTTATTTTGCCAGGATCTTGAAAGTATAATTTTAAGAAAATAATATACAACGAAGAGTTTGATCCTGGCTCAGGATGAACGCTAGCGGCAGGCCTAATACATGCAAGTCGAGGGGTAAGGCTCACTTCGGTGAGTACACGACCGGCGCACGGGTGCGTAACGCGTATGCAACCTACCTCTAACAGGGAGATAGCCCCGAGAAATCGGGATTAATATCCCATAACAATCGTTTACCACATGGCAGACGGTTTAAAGCTCCGGCGGTTAGAGATGGGCATGCGTGACATTAGCTAGTTGGTGAGGTAACGGCTCACCAAGGCCACGATGTCTAGGGGTTCTGAGAGGATGATCCCCCACACTGGTACTGAGACACGGACCAGACTCCTACGGGAGGCAGCAGTAAGGAATATTGCGCAATGGAGGCAACTCTGACGCAGCCATGCCGCGTGCAGGAAGACGGCCTTATGGGTTGTAAACTGCTTTTATAAAGGAATAAACCCACCCTTGCGAGGGTGGCTGAAGGTACTTTATGAATAAGGACCGGCTAACTCCGTGCCAGCAGCCGCGGTAATACGGAGGGTCCAAGCGTTATCCGGATTTATTGGGTTTAAAGGGTGCGCAGGCGGATTGGTAAGTTAGTGGTGAAATCCCGAGGCTCAACTTCGGAACTGCCATTAATACTGCCAATCTTGAATTCGGTTGAAGTGGGCGGAATGTAGCATGTAGCGGTGAAATGCATAGAGATGCTACA
>CAZKGB010000334.1:0-3445 GCA_964551935.1 uncultured Lentimicrobiaceae bacterium
GTAAAATTTTTAGGTCCTGTAAATGCAATTGAGTTTTTTGAAAGTATAGATATTAAAAAATCATCTTACTTCTTCAACGCATCATAAAACAGCTGATGAATATTGGTTCTGATGTCCAGGTCTGATAGTTTGTTGTTGTGCATGTCGGGATAAACCCGGTTGGAGATAAACACGTAAACAAGTCCGTTTTGGGGGTCAGCCCAGGTGTAGGTTCCGGTAAATCCCGAATGGCCAAAACTTGAAGGCGAAGCACTTTTGCAGTTGGTACGATGGTCTTCGTACTCCGGCAACGCCTTATCGAAACCCAATCCGCGCCGATTGCCCAGTTCGGGAAACTGATAAGTGGTAAACTCTTTTATTGTCTCTTTTTTCAGGTATTGCATTCCGTTGTACACACCACCATTGAGCAACATCTGCATGATGGAAGCCACGTCGCGTGCATTGCCAAACAGCCCGGCATGACCTGATACGCCACCCAGCATAGCGGCTCCCTGGTCGTGTACATCACCCCTGAGTTGCTGTATCCTGAAAACCGTATCGTCTTCGGTAGGCGCTATTTGGCTTAACGGAAACTTTTGGCGGGGCAGATAGGTAATATGGATTAACTCCATGGGCTGATAAAATGTTTTTTGCACGTACTCCTCCAAGGGCTGATTGGTGATGTTCTCAATCATAGTACGGAAAAGATAAAAACCCAAATCGCTGTAATGATACTCCTTTTGATCACTCATGGGCGACGCCAGCAGCTCGCGGTAAATCTCATGGGCGTAATTTTTTTTGATATACATCTTTTCAGCCACGCGGGTTGGATAGCCCTCCGAAATGGTTTTATGGTAAATAGATGTATCCGGGCCATAATCGCGTAAGGTAGAATCGTAATAGGGTATCCAGCTCATTAAACCCGCCTGATGTGTAAGCACATCCCTAAACCGTAAATCTTCCTTGTTGGTGCCACGCAAAAAAGGAAGGTAAGTTACCATCTTTTTATCAAGGTTGATACGGCCTGTCTCCTCCAGCTTCATCAACGAGATGGTTGTTGACAGTATCTTAGTGAGTGATGCCAAATCGTACACATCCTCTTTTTTCACGGCCTGTTTTTTATCGTAGGTTTGATAGCCAAAAGTCTTGTAATAAAAAATATGCCCCTCTTTGGCAGCCAATATCTGGCATCCGGGAAAAGCCCCGATTTCAATACCATTGAGTGCTGTTGAATCAATCTGTTTTAAAATATCGGTATTAATTCCAAGTTTTTCAGGTTTCACAAAATCCATCGTTGTTTGCATATTACTTATCCCTGTTCCGGCTTCAAACCCTGCAATGCTGACCGGAAGAGTACCAACAGGAATCCGACTTCCTTTAATAATTTCCGCGGAAGCTCTTTGGCTTACCGGTTTCTCCTGATAAGAGACCAATACTGCCGGTATCTTATCCAAATTTTTAAAGTAGGCCAAGGCATAAGGACTGGCAAAAAGATCCAGCACAACATTGGTAAGCTGCGCCAGCGAATCCACCAGTTTGATATCGGAATCGGTAATACCAAAATGCCTGGCAGCCAAAATATTGGTATTTAACACTGCCACGATAGTACGGTCGTATTTGGGTGCCTGCTTTAAAACCCGTTTTATATCTTTTGCATCGGCATGATGGGCCAGGTGAATGGTTTTTTTAATTCGTAACGGCGACAACGCCTTTTCAAAAGGTACCGTCTTTGTTTCACCGATAATCAACAACAGCGTTTTCTTCCTATCCTTTTTTAAGGGAAGCAAATCACCCCTGTTTTTCACCAGGGTGATGGATTCGGAAAAAAGTTTATTGGCTAAAGCGGTATATTCGGGCTTGTTAAGATCACCTTTTAAACCGTCCGTTTCAATCCTTTCTCTTTTCCATGCTCCCGTGAGGTATTTATACTTTAATATTTTTTTACAACTCTCTTCCAGCCTCTGTTCCGATATCCGTCCTTCCTTTACAGCGTCCGAAATGGTTTTAACCGCCGAAGGAACATCATCCGGAATAAGCAACATATCGTTGCCCGCCACGAACGCCAGGTACGACACACTATCGTTGCCGTAGTTATTAGTAACCCCTCTCATATCGAGGCCATCGGTTATTACCAACCCGTTAAACCCCATCTTTTCTTTTAAAAGTCCTGTTACAATGGGATACGACAAGGTAGCCGGATGATTTTTGATGGTATCGAAGGCGGTAACCGACAGGTGGGCAATCATAATAGAGCCCACCCTTTCAGCAATCATTTTTTTAAAGGGAACCAGCCCTTCTCGCTC
Source organism: uncultured Lentimicrobiaceae bacterium (assembly GCA_964551935.1). Classification (GTDB taxonomy): domain Bacteria; phylum Bacteroidota; class Bacteroidia; order Bacteroidales; family F082; genus B16-G9. The sequence goes on from CAZKGB010000334.1 coordinate 2,283, forward strand.
AAGTTTATCGTACGATGCCGTTACCACGGGAAGGGTTTTGTGCGAGTCCTGCCAAGTATCGCCGTGACCGGGAAAATGTTTGGCACAAGCAACGATATTCTCATCCCGAAGGCCTTTCATATAAAGAGCTCCTCGTTGGCCAACCGTTTGCGGGTTCGACCCGAACGAGCGCATCCCTATAACCGGATTACGTGGATTACTGTTCACATCTACCACGGGAGCAAAATTGATGTGCACCCCTACCCTTTTACACTGCTCGCCAATTTGTCTGCCCATCTCGTAAATCAGCGAATCGTCGGGAATGGCACCGAGGGTCATCTGCAGCGGATACTTCAGCGTGCCTTTAAGCCGCATCCCCAAACCCCACTCGGCATCGATGGTTGACATCAAAGGCGTTTGGGCTTTTTTGTTCCAGGCATTAAACTGTTTTGCCTGTGATACCGGATCACCGCCAAAAAAACAAACCCCGCCAAGGTTGTACTTGCGAATATATTTACCGGATGACTTAAGATAGGGCTGATAAGGATAATTGGCTCTTACAAAAATAAGTTGTGCCACTCTTTGTTCCACCGAAAGGGAAGAATATACCGAATCAACCCAGCGGTTCATGGGTTGCCGACCGTCGGACTGCTGCGCATTTACATTAAAAAAAGAGGTTGAAAAAACAAAAATGAGGAAAGAAAACAGGTATCTCATATGATAAGTATCTTTGAAAGTGATTATTATGCCACCTTTAAAACGATTGTTAAATTGTCGGCAAATTCCTTTCAAAAATAATCTTTCCGTTTAAATAGAAAAAGATAATTTTACCTTTTAAAAAAGCGCACCTGCCATGAACCTTTTTGAAGTGATAGAAACCATAGCCACAAAGCAAAATATGGTTTCCGTATTAAAGCAGCTGGAAGAGATCAGGGCAGCCTGCCACGAAAAGGATTTGTTCGATTTACTAATCCTTGGCCAGTTTAAGGCCGGCAAAAGCTCCTTTATTAATCAGTTTTTGGGCTCCAACCTGTTACCCACCGGTGTGTTACCCGTTACGGCCATTGTTACACGAATTCGTTTTGGTGAAAAACAAAAAGCGGTAATACACTATTTTAACCACAAAAAAGAAGAGATTGCCCCTGCCCGACTTTGGGAGTTTGTTACCGAAAACGAAAACCCGG
>CAZKGB010000335.1:0-3440 GCA_964551935.1 uncultured Lentimicrobiaceae bacterium
CAAGGTAACCCTGATGGGATTTCCGGAAGAGGAAATTGAGGTGGCCGTGAACGAAAACACACTGCGGGCATACAATCTCACTTTTGATCAGGTGGCCAATGCCGTGCGTCGTGCCAACATCGATATTACCGGGGGAAAAATCAGAACCAGCGAAGAGGAATACTTGATTCGTGGCCGGTACAAAAAATATCATGGTCACGAACTCGATAACATTATCGTATCCTCTAACATGGAGGGGAAAACCATTCGTTTAAGCGATATTGCCGATGTTTACGACCGTTGGTCAGAAAACCCCAATCGTATTGAAATTGATGGTGAACCTTCGGTGGAGATTTCGGTTCAAACAACCAATAGCGAGGACTTTTTGGAAGCCTCGGAAAAAATTAAACAGTATATCAAAGCGTTTGAAATTAAAAATCCCAATCTCGACGTGGTCATTGTTCAGGACCGGTCGGTTAACCTTAACGAGCGAAAAGATTTACTGTTACGAAACGGAATTATGGGGATGCTGCTGGTGCTGCTTTTCCTGTCGATGTTTTTAAACCCGCGCATGGCGTTGTGGGTGGCTGCCGGGTTACCCATCGCCTTTTGGGGTATGTTTATTTTGGCTCAGATTTTCGGAATCACCATCAACGTAATTTCACTATTCGGAATGATTGTAGTGGTGGGTATTTTGGTTGACGACGGTATTGTAATTGCCGAAAATATTTACAACCATTACGAGCAGGGTAAAAATGCTGTTCGGGCGGCTATCGATGGAACGTTAGAGGTTTTGCCTTCAATTATTACTGCCGTTATTACCACCATGATTGCGTTTTCCACCTTCTTTTTCCTTGACGGGAGAATGGGTGATTTTTTTAGCGAGCTGGCTTTTGTAGTTATTGCCACCCTTTTTATTTCACTTATTGAGGCGGTTATCATTTTGCCGGCGCACCTTGCCCATTCAAAAGCGTTGCACGGCAAGAGAAGTCAAAACAAAGTGGTTAAATTTATGGACAAGATAATGTATTGGATGCGTGATAAAACATACGCTCCGGTACTCTATTTCTCGATACGAAACAGGTTTTTAATCATTTCGATTGCTGTTGTGATGCTGTTGCTGACCATCGGTGCCATGAAGGGAGGTATTATTCAAAGTACCTTTTTCCCTTTTATCGAACGCGACAACATCAACGTTACACTCAAGATGCCGGCAGGCACCAACGAAAAAATCACCAACGCCTGGATTGATAAAATTCAGGAAGCAGCCTGGAAAGTAAACGCAAGGTATAAGGCTAACCGGGCCGACAGTTTAGATATCATTACCCATATCGAAAAAAAGATAGGCCCCTCTACCGCAGACGGAAGCCTGAACATAATTCTACTTAACGGCGAAACCCGTAACGTGATAAGCTTTGAAATTGCCAACGCCATCGCCAAAGAGACCGGCCCTGTAATCGGTGCAGAACTGCTTTCGTTTGGTGCCGGTGGATCGTTTGGAAAACCGGTTTCGGTTGCCTTTTTAGGAAACAACCTGGATGAGCTTACGCTGGCCAAAAATGAGCTGAAATTTGAACTCTCCAAACTTTCAGGGCTTAAAGATGTGAATGATGACGACCGTCAGGGTATCAAGGAAATAAATATTGAGTTAAAGGATAAAGCCTACATGCTGGGACTGACGTTGCAGGATGTGCTGGGACAAATCAGGTCGGGGTTTTTTGGCAAAGAGGTGCAACGGCTGCAACGCGGAAGGGATGAGGTAAAAGTTTGGGTTCGTTACGATGAAAACGAGCGGACATCCATCAACAACTTGTCTAACATGTACATCACCACTCCGTCGAAGAAAAAAGTGCCTTTTAACGAAATAGCAACCTACTCTATTAAACGAGGAATTGTTTCCATCAGCCACCTCGACGGTAAACGACAGATAAAGGTTGAAGCCGATTTGAAAAACGAAAATGCCTCCGCAACCGATGTGCTGGATTTTGTGAAATCGAATATTTTGCCTTCAATTCTGGCAAAATATCCCACGGTAAGTGTTTCGTATGAGGGGCAAAAACGGGAGGCTCAAAAAACTCAAAACTCTGCGGCTAAAGTAGTTCCTGTAATTCTGTTCCTGATAATTGCCCCCATTGTTTTTACTTTCAGATCGTTTAGCCAGTCTATCCTGTTGTTTGTGTTAATACCGTTTAGCTTTGTGGGAGTGGCGTGGGGACACTGGTTTCACGGACAGGCCATCAATGTGCTGTCGGTTTTAGGAATTATTGCGTTAATCGGTATTCTTGTCAACGACGGGCTGGTACTTATCAGCACCTATAACAGACTGCTAAAAAAAGGCATTCCGGTGATGGATGCCATTTATCAGGCAGGCGTCTCCCGTTTCAGGGCTATCTTTTTAACTTCGGCAACCACGGTGGCAGGGCTGGCGCCGATTATTTTAGAAAAGAGTTTTCAGGCTCAGTTTTTAATTCCCATGGGAATTTCAATTGCGTACGGAATTACCATTGCTACCGTACTTACCTTGATATTATTACCTGTTTTACTGATATCGGTTAACAAGTTTAACCGCAATATTATTTACCTGTGGGAAGGCAGAAAAGTCGCTCCCGAAGAGGTAGAACACGCCATTAAAGAACTTAAATTTGAAAATGATGAATTGGATAAATAGAGTTTTGTTTTTAATTTTTATTACATCGATTCCGGGGTGGCTCAGTGCGCAGCAGCCTGTTGATTCCACGTTGAAACTTTCGGATGCCGTGGCCATCGCCATGAAAAAAAATCACGACATATTGGTTGCCCGAAATACCGTTCGCATTGCAGAAATTAACAAAGGAATACTCAATTCGGGATTTTTACCCTCACTTAACGGGGCAGCAGGAGCAAGTTACTCGAAAAATAATACGGATGTTACCCTGATATCGGGTGATGAAATCTCGAAAAACGGAGCGGCATCAACCAATTATAATGCATCGTTGGGTTTGAATTACCGGTTGTTCGACGGGATGAACCGCCATTATAATTTTAAAGTGCTAAAAGAAAATTATACCCTGGCCGAACTTCAGGCAAGAGCCGTTATTGAAAATTCGTTAATCGCATTGATTCGTTCATATTACGAGGTTGCACGCCTTACCGCCAGGCTTGAAAACCTGAAACGAACCATAAACATTTCAAATACACGGCTTGAATATATGCACGACAAATACAACTATGGCCAGGCTACCGAATTGGATTTTCTTAATGCAAAAGTAGACCGGAATAACGACAGTGTAAATTATATTAACACCGTGCGGCAGCTTGAGATTGCCCGTAATAACCTGAAAGTTACCATGGGCGAAAACATGGCCATGGAATTTACTATTGACACCCTGGTAGCTTTCGGCCCTAGGTTTAACCAACAACAGATGTTGGAAAACGCCCGTAATAAAAACGTCGATTATTTAATTGCACGGCAAAACAGGGGT
>CAZKGB010000336.1:0-3426 GCA_964551935.1 uncultured Lentimicrobiaceae bacterium
ATTAAAGAAAAGAGATGTTACCTTTTTTAAACGAAGCATGGTAGTAGCGGCTACATTTGGTTTAATTACCTCTCTTTTTATGATTATCACCGGCGACGAATCAGCTCGTCAGGTGTACAGAGTTCAACCCATGAAATTTGCTGCCATGGAAGGTTTATATTATGGCGAAACCAATGCACCATTAGTAGCTATCGGAATTTTTGAACATTCACCCAATCCTGCCAATCCGAAAGCAAAAGAGTGGGCGGCAAAGATTGAAATTCCTAATTTACTTTCCTATATGGCTGCCTTGGATCCGCACGCTTTTGTTCCCGGCATTCACGATTTGGTTCACGGCAACAAAGAACAGGGAATTGTTTCATATTACGACAGAATAGCGAGGGGTAAAACCGCCATTCAGGCTTTGGCCGACTACAAGGCTGCCAAAAAAGCCAATGAAACAGAAAAGGCAAACACCAGCCTTGCCATTTTTAAAGATCATTACAAAGACTTTGGATACGGCTATTACGATGATCCTCACGATTTGATTCCTAACGTTCCGCTTACTTTCTACTCATTTCATACCATGGTTGGATTGGGAACCCTGTTTGTTTTGATTTTTATTTTAACACTCTTCTATGTAGTTAAAAACAAAATATCCAATAAAAAATGGCTGTTGTATTTAGCTTTGTGGTCTATCCCGTTGGGGTTTCTGGCTCAGGAAACCGGTTGGATGGTTGCCGAGTTCGGGCGTCAGCCTTGGGTAGTTCAGGACTACATGCCTACGTTAACGGCTGTTTCTAATATTGATCACACCTCTGTAATGATTACGGTTTTGCTGTTTACTATTACCTTTACCGTATTGCTGATTGCTGAAATTAAAATCATGCTGAAGCAGATTACAGGATTTAAAGATGGAGGGCATTAATCATGTTTGAAAATTTATCATATCTGGCATTACAGGAATATTGGTGGGCCATTGTCAGCCTGCTGGGATCCTTACTGGTTTTCCTTCTTTTTGTACAGGGAGGACAAACACTGCTCTACACCCTCGGTAAAACCGAAACTGAAGTTAAAGTCTTAGCCAATTCGCTGGGACGTAAATGGGAATTTACCTTTACCACCCTGGTTACCTTTGGAGGAGCTGCTTTTGCATCTTTTCCTCTTTTTTACGCCACTAGTTTCGGAGGAGCCTATTGGGTGTGGATGATTATTCTGTTTGCTTTTATCATTCAGGCGGTTTCGTACGAATATCGAAGCAAAGCCAGCAACTGGCTCGGAACAAAGACCTACGATACCTTTTTGTATATTAACGGTTTGGTGGCAACACTTTTATTGGGAACCGCCGTGGCAACCTTTTTTACCGGCTCACTTTTCACGGTAAACGATATGAACCAGTCGTTTTGGCAATCGCCATTTAAAGGACTCGAGTTGGCCTTTAACTTTGGAAGGTATGCCACCTACATAAACCTTTCGTTAGGATTGGGCGTTTTCTTCCTCGCCAGAGTATTGGCTCTTCTCTATTTTATGAATAATGTGGATGATAAATCCATTATTGAAAGAGCTCGTAAAAAACTAATTCCCAATGCAGGGCTGTTTTTGGTATTTTTCCTTTTCTTTCTGATTAATATATTAGTAATCGACGGTTTCAACTACAATCCGGCAACAAAAATCGTTAATATGGAATCGTTTAAATACCTCCACAACCTTCTGGATATGCCTGTTGTACTTATCCTGTTACTGTTGGGTGTTGTGTTGGTGTTGTGGGGTATTTTCAGAGCATCTTTCGCCTACGAGAAGTGTGGACGCAAGGCCATTTGGTTTTCAGGTACAGGCGTTGTGCTTACTGTTTTTGCACTGTTCTTAATGGCAGGATTTAACCACACGGCCTTTTATCCTTCGATATACGACCTGCAAAGCTCGTTAACCATCGAAAACGCATCATCCAGTAAATATACCTTAATTGCCATGAGTTATGTTTCGTTGATGGTTCCATTTGTAGTTGCTTATATTTGGTACGCGTGGAAATCGTTAAACAATACCCGCATCACTCAAAAAGAGATGGGAGATGATGAGCATGCTTATTAACATTTAAAAGAAAGGATAGAATTATGTATACAGAACAGATATTATGGTTTTTAAGCTGGCCGGTAATCATTTGGTTTTCATACCAAATGGTAAAAGTAGCTTTAAAGAAGTTTGAGAAAAACAACTCTGAAACCTGAAAAATATAAAGCAGAGCATAAAAAATCCGGCAACTGTAGTTGCCGGATTTTTTATTTTATCAGCTTTTCATTTTGTCGAATCTGTTTTCAAGGTGTAAAGTAAGCAACATAATTGTATTTTCGCTTGTCATATATAGCCGGGCAGTTTCAATCCCGGACTAAAACAGCATCATTAATACCGCATTAATTAATATGAAAAAATATTATCTCCTTCTCATGCTTGCCATAGCCGGGGTTTCTATTGCTTTTTCTCAAAGCATTCCATCTGCTAACGGTAACGACACAGCCACGCATCCCTATTGGATAGAAATGATGCAAAATACTGAAGCCAACTATTACCAAACGGTAAAAGCTTTTAATCTCTATTGGCAGGACAAAGAGATTACCCGTGGTTCGGGATATAAACCTTTTAAACGATGGGAATATTATTGGAGCACCAGGCTAAACCCCGACGGAACACGGCAAGCGGGAAACAGAACCTATCAGGAAGTTACACGGTTCTTATCATCAGCCAACCGCGACTCCTCCTCATACGGTGGTAATTGGATTAACCTGGGTCCTATTGCCAAACCGGACAACGCCGGAACCGGCCAGCCTAACGGTAATGGCCGCGTTAATGCCATCGCCTTTCATCCTTCATCGCCAAATTACCTGTACGTAGGTGCCCCGGCAGGTGGATTATGGATTTCGAGCGATGCCGGAAACAGCTGGGAGAGCTATACCGATATTCTGCCAACACTGGGAGTTTCGTCCATCGCCATCGACTATACCAATACTAACAATATTTACATAGGTACCGGCGACCGCGATGCCGGCGATGCCGTGGGAATGGGCGTGTTTAAAAGTACCGATGGCGGCAACACCTTTACCCTGGCTAACGATAACATGAGCAGTGCTACGGTCGGCCGGCTGCTTATCGACCCTGTTAATCACAACACGCTGTTTGCCGCCACCAGTATAGGAATTTATAAAACTACCGACGCAGCAACAACCTGGAATCGGATGAAACCGGGAAATTTTAAAGACATTGTTTTTCGCCCCGGAAACCCGGCAACGGTTTATGCCACCAAAAATGGTGAATTTTGGCGCTCCACCGACAGCGGGGAAACGTGGACTCAAATCAACAGTGTAGGAAACTATTCAAGAGGAGTTTTCGGCGTTACGCCGGCAAGCCCCGGAGTGGTGTATTTTGTAACTGTTGACGGCAGCGTGTACGGGGGAA
>CAZKGB010000337.1:0-3424 GCA_964551935.1 uncultured Lentimicrobiaceae bacterium
GGCTAATAATTTTTTTATCATAATTTTTATCTGTTGCCCATTTTCCTTTTAGCTCATTAACATGAATGGCACTTCCTCTTTTTACATAGTTAAAGCGCTTATCAATCAAAGGATTGACGAGGCTTTCGTGCGATGCGTAGGCTTTTAAATGCTGAATGTGTGCCCGAACCCCCGAACGCATATCGATAAACGAAATGCCTTTTACGCCATGCCCGGTAACGCCCAATCCGCAAAAATTATTTTGGTCGGGCGACACATCACCCCCGAATTTTAAAAAACCTGTTTCCAAACACATCTGGCTAAAAGCCACATCGGTGTTAATACCCTCGTCCGACGCCTCCTCCATATAAACAGTAGCAAGCCGCATTGCGTAACCGGGATTTAACGCAGGATTATTTTTTAATAAAAAAGCACTCAGCATATCAGCCGAAAGGTTGCCTTTTGAGAGTATGTTTGTTGAAGGAGTAAGGATTGGTTTGGGAGAAAGTTGTTTTGAAGTAACCATTTTAACTGCCGGTTTTAATCGATAAAAAGAAAAAGTTTTTCCATCGATGGAGATGGATTCGGTTTGGAGTCCTGAATAAGCAAGGTTGTTATGCTCACTCATCATATCCCGTTCTTCCGAAAAGGTATCGGGGCTTTTTACCACTATTATTAGCGAAAAAACCAACATCATCCGAACCACCGGCAGCGAAATCCATCTGTTTTGAATACTGAATTGCATAAATCAAATATCCGACAATTCACCGACAAATTTCGGCACTTTATCGATTTTTTATACACACGCAACTGTTAATATTGTATTTTCGTCATTCAAATCAAAACTCATGAAATTATGAAACAGTTTATTAAATTTATGTTTGCCTCCGCGTTGGGTACTTTTGTGGCCGTGCTGTTAATTATCACCTTTTTTGTTGCCATGATGGTGGGTACCGTGATGAACATGAAGGAGAGCGAAGTGGGTACCGTTTCCATCGAACCACACTCTATAGTAAGAATTTCGTTTAAAAGCCAAATAAAAGACAGAACCCCCGCCAATCCCTTCGACGGGTTTAATTTTGCCACCATGGAATCGAACAAACCCTGGGGTTTGAATGATATTCTTCAAAACATTGAAAAAGCCAAACACGATAAAAATGTGGATGGTATCTTTTTGGATATGGAGACTGTTCCTGCCGGTGCTGCCACGCTGGAGGAGATTAGAAATAAACTGATGGAGTTTAAAAAATCAGGCAAGTTCATTTACAGCTATGGTAACAACTACGACCAAAGTGCTTACTACCTGGCCACGGTTTCCGATAAAATATTTTTAAATCCCGAAGGCTTTATTCTTTTCAAAGGGCTTCACGCACAGCTCACCTTTATTAAAGGACTTCTGGATAAACTTGAAATTGAAACACAAGTAGTCCGCGGACCGGACAACAAGTACAAGAGCGCTGTGGAACCCCTGTTGTACAATCAGGCATCGGAGCCCAATAAAGAACAACTCACCGCAATGCTGAATGCCGTTTGGGGAAAATATCTGAAAGTTGTTTCCGAAAGCAGGAAGATTGATATTGCAAAACTAAATCAGCTGGCCGACGACCTTGAACTCTCAACAGCAGATATTGCTAAGCAGAATAATTTTATTGACGATGCCGTTTATCGCGACAAGGTTTTAGATATGCTTAAAAAGAAAAGTGATAATCAGTTAAATCTGGTATCTTTCGCAAAATACAACAATGTGGCGGTGGTCAAAAAACCGATAAAAACCAAAAACCGTATTGCTATTATATTTGCCGAGGGGGATATCACACAAGGCAAGAGTACACCCAACACAATTGGCTCTGCCTCGCTGGCGAAAACCATTCGCAAGGTACGAAAAATGAGCAGGGTAAAAGCCATTGTTTTTAGAGTTAACTCGCCCGGTGGTGATGCGCAGGCATCCGAAATTATTCGTCACGAGCTGGCACTGGCTGCCGAAAAAGTGCCGGTCATTGTTTCGATGGGTAACTACGCGGCATCAGGCGGTTACTGGATATCAACCCCGGGTAAATATATTTTTGCAGAAGAGTCAACCATCACCGGTTCCATTGGTGTATTTGGAATTATCCCCAACATGAAAGGCTTTTTTAACCATAAACTGGGGATTACTTTCGACGAAGTTCAGACCAACAAAAATGCCGATTTTATTGATGTGATGAAGCCCATGAGCACGCTTCAACAAGCCAAGCTCAATAACAGCATCAAACGTATCTATAACAACTTCGTATCACTCGTATCCGAATCACGAAAATTGGACAAACAGTATGTTGACAGTATTGCCAGAGGCCGGGTTTGGGCAGGCTCTGACGCCATCAAAATAGGCTTGGTCGATAGTATTGGCGGACTGGAGCGTGCCGTGAAAGCTGCCGCCAGAGAAGCCGGCCTGGGCGATAAATATAAAATTGCGGAGTATCCTGTGGCCAAAGATTTTTTCCAAACACTGATAGAAGAGATGTCAGGAGAAGTTTCAACAGGACTTGTCAAAAATCAGATGGGCAGTTATTACAAATACTACGAGCGGATAATGAAAGTTAAAGAGATGCAGGGAATCCAGGCGAGACTGCCCTATTTTATTGATGTGAACTAATCGGGGAAATCAATTTTTCCTTTGCCATATTTCACCTCCAGGGATTAGGAACCAAATTGTATAAAGGCTAATAGCTATGGGCTTTAAACAGCTTTCTTTAAAACTGCCAACAGACTACGATGAGAGCCTGTTACGGAAAAAAATTTCCTCAAAAACAGGGCTGAAAGAATTTTCGTACTCCATCGAAAACAAGAGTCTGGATGCACGCAACAAGCGCAACATCCACTGGGAAATCAGAGTATTGGTAAGTTCAGCTTCTCTTAAAGATGAATCGATAGCGGCAAAACCTGTACTTGCCATTCCTTATAAAAAGAGAGAGAAGAAAGCAATAGTTGTTGGCAGTGGTCCGGCCGGCTTTTTTGCCGCATTCGTGTTACAACAAGCGGGGTTTAGCACCACTATCATTGAACGTGGTACAGCGGTAAAAAAACGAACTGAAGGCATCCGGCAGTTTGAAGCCACCGGCATTTTTAACCCGGTAAGTAATTACTCTTTCGGGGAAGGAGGCGCAGGCACCTTTTCCGACGGTAAACTGACTTCGCGCAGCAAAAGAATTTCTGTTGAAAAAGCCTTTATCCTTGCCTCCTATGTAAAAGCCGGTGCTCCTCCCGAAATTGAATATATGAATCATCCCCATCTGGGAACCGATAACCTTAAAATTATTGTTAAAAATCTCAGAAAGCAGTTTGAAGCATTGGGTGGCACCTATCTTTTTGAAACCACCATGACCGGATTAACAGTTAAACAAGGAAAGGTTGTTGAAATAGAAACATCTAAAGGATATTTTGAAGCAGACCTTTTTTTTATAGCCCC
>CAZKGB010000338.1:0-3416 GCA_964551935.1 uncultured Lentimicrobiaceae bacterium
CCCTTTTGCCTTAGGGGCAGGCTGGTACCCGGGAGATCCCTCAGTCGTGCCTCCTTCGGAATGACGATGGGCTGTGCGGGAGGAGGGATAAGTAAAAAAAGTGCCTAAAGTGCGCTAGGGTTTGGAGTGACTGAAGTTATGGGTTAAGCGTGGTTTGCACGAGTGTTTCGATGACTGCCCTAACCTGATGGATGACCTGCAACATTCTTTCGACATCTTTAGTATCAAGGTCGTTTATTATTTCATAAGTATGATGCCTGCTTTCTGTCAAAAGCATGGTCTCCAGCTCGTCGATGGATTTCTCAATCATGTACACAGTTACAGATACCGAACGCGAGTGGTTGGATGGGAGGTTGATTATTTCCGACCTTTTTTTGTAATTGAAAAGTCCAAAGTTACTATAATACGAGATAGTTATTTACTTTAGCTGACTAAATAGCCTTTCTGTTAAAAACAGGCAACCAATAAAATGATATTTATTTCCAGAACCCAAACCAATCCCCATTTCAACATTGCTGCCGAGGAGTATGCATTGAAGCATTTTACCGACGATGTACTGATGCTATGGCAAAGCACCCCTTCGGTAATTGTAGGTAAACATCAAAACATGGTGGCCGAGGTTAACCTGAACTACACCCGGGAAAATAATATTCCGGTAATTCGTCGGATTTCCGGCGGAGGCACCGTTTACCACGACCCGGGGAACCTCAATTACACCTTAATCAAAACAGAAGCCAATAGCGAGCGGCTTATCGACTTCAAAAAATTTTCCACTCCCGTGATGGAGTTTATGAAAACCCTGAACATCACAACCGGTTTTGAAGGAAAAAACAACCTTGTTGTTCATGGAAAAAAGTTTTCAGGCAATTCAGCCCATGTTTTCAAAAACCGGGTGATGCATCATGGCACGCTGCTTTTTAATACAAATTTGGATAATTTGGAAAAGGTAATCCGTCCATCCAAAGCAAAAATTGAAGATAAGGCTATTAAGTCAGTCAGAGCCACGGTTACCAATATTTCAACGGAGATAAAACCGGCAATAACCTTCAACGAGTTCCATGAAAAACTAACATCCTTTTTAATTGACTATTACCATATCCACAACATTTATCAATTCTCCGAAAAAGACATTTCCGAAATCAACAAACTTGTAGCTGAAAAATACGCCACTGTTCAATGGAACTATGGCTATTCCCCTGCTTATCTATTTGAAAACGCTTCAAACGACTTGCATCTTTTAATCAAGGTAAAAAAAGGCATCATCGAGGAAATAGAACTAACGGGATTTGAGCAACACATGGTGGATAAATTTATAGGAGTGATGCATCGATACAAGAGTATAAACAGTGTTATTGAGACACTTCCACCCAACAACCTTAAAACAAAAACCCTGCTACAATTGTTTGGATTCTAACAGAGCATTGCTACAAAAAATAATACCTTTGTGCCTCCGCGATATTGCGGTTATTATTTTCTCCGGCGTAGAATTTTGGATCAAAACAAACTTAAAATATTAAACGACAATTTTGATGGAGAGGTATTTTTCGACGACTCCATCCGGTTGATTTATGCCACGGATGCTTCTGCCTACCGTGAAATACCAACCGCGGTAACCTATCCCAGGACAATCAATGACATAAAGACTCTCATCGCCTTTGCAACCGAAAACAACATCGGTATCATACCACGCACAGCCGGCACCTCTTTGGCCGGACAGGTAGTTGGAAACGGCATCATAGCTGATGTTTCAAGGTATTGGGGCAAGGTGCTCGAGATTAATCAAGAGGAGCATTGGGTCAGAGTTCAGCCGGGTGTTGTTTTGGATGAACTCAACAAAATACTGGAGCCTCACGGACTGTTTTTTGGCCCCGAAACCTCTACCTCCAGTCGCTGTATGCTGGGTGGCATGTTGGGAAACAATGCCTGCGGTTCGCGATCATTGGTTTACGGCAGCACACGCGAACACACGCTGGAAGTAAAAGCTGTTTTAAGCGATGGCTCTACGGCAACTTTTGGTGAACTCTCAAAAAAAGAGTTTGAAAAAAAATGTACCCTTTCTACCCTTGAAGGCGATATCTATAGAAATATAGAAAGTATTTTATCAGACAGCTTCAACCGACAAGAGATTATTAGCCAATACCCCGACCCTAAACTCACCCGCCGCAACACAGGTTACGCCCTCGATTTACTGCTGCAAACAGAACCTTTTGAAGGTGGCCAACCTTTCAACTTTTGCAAATTATTAGCCGGCTCTGAAGGAACTCTGGCTTTCACTACCGAGATAAAGCTGAATCTGGTTCCGTTGCCACCCAAACACAAAGGGCTGCTGTGCGTTCATCTCGAAACCATCGAAAAAGCCATCAAAGCCAACTTAATTGCTTTACAACATCACCCCAGGGCAGTGGAGTTAATGGACCGTACCATTCTGGAGCTTTCCAAAGAAAACATCGAACAAAATAAAAACCGCTTTTTTATTAAAGGTAACCCCGGAGCGATGCTTATTATCGAACTGGGTGGCCTGAGTATGGATGAAGTAAGGCTAAAAGCCCGGGAAATTGAAGAGCATTTTCGCCGGGAAGGCTATGGCTATCATTTTCCGCTGATTACAGGAGATGACATCTCGAAGGTATGGGATTTACGAAAAGCAGGATTGGGAATATTAAACAACATGCCCGGCGACCACAAACCGGCATCGGTCATTGAAGATACCGCGGTAAACCCGGAGTTACTACCCGATTATATTGCAGAAGTAACGGAGATGCTAAAGCGGTATAACACGAGTTGTGTTTATTACGCCCACATTGCCACGGGTGAACTTCATCTGCGACCGGTACTAAACCTGAAAGACCCCCTGGATGTTGAACGGTTTCAAAACATCGCCCGCGAAACAGCGCTGCTGGTAAAAAAATACAGGGGCTCGTTGAGTGGTGAACATGGTGATGGCAGGCTTCGCGGTGAATTCATCCCTTTGATGTTGGGGGAGCACAACTATCAACTACTTAAAGATATCAAGCGGTGTTGGGATCCGAAATCCGTTTTTAATCCCGGAAAAATTACGGATACGCCTAAGATGAATACCCATCTGCGCTGGGAACCCGGAAAAGAGGTTCCGGAAATCAAAACCTATTTCGATTTTTCAAAGGATTTGGGTATTGTACGAGCCGCCGAAAAGTGCAACGGAACGGCATCCTGTCGCAAAACGGAGATTATCGGAGGATTGATGTGCCCCAGTTTTATGGCCACTCGTGACGAAAAAAATTCAACGCGGGCACGGGCCAATATTTTACGGGAGTTTTTAACCAAAAGCGAGGTCAAACCGTTCGATCATCAAGAGATTTACGAAGCGATGGATTTATGTTTGTCGTGCAAAGGGTGTAAATCGGAATGCCCTTCGGGCGTAGATGTAGCCAAACTAA
>CAZKGB010000339.1:0-3384 GCA_964551935.1 uncultured Lentimicrobiaceae bacterium
TTTCAGCGCTTTTTTATACCGTTCCGACAGACACCCTGTTACCAATACCTTTTCAATACGACCCTCTTTCTTAGCTTCAACAGCACTCAGAATGGTATCGATGGATTCTTCCTTGGCATCCCCAATAAACCCGCAGGTGTTAATCACCACAATCTCCGACTCCTTGTCCGAATCACTCAAAATCTCATAGCGGTTATCAAGCTGACGCATCAGCACCTCCGAATCCACCAGATTTTTCGAGCATCCCAGCGTAATAACATTTATCTTTTTTAATTCTTTTATCATAAATAACAGACGATTTTTTGGGGCGTGTCCCTGCGGGTCAGGCTATCCGCTATACTCCTCGTTATAAGGCTGAAGCCGTTATAACTGCGGGGTGCCGCTCCTATCCTTCACGCGGCTCTCAACCAACAGCAAATTTCCTTACTGCTAATTACTGATGGTCACGGTTTATAACCGTGACCGGTGTTTAAATTCTGGTCACGGTTTGCAACCGTGATCCGTATTTTCATCTTTACTCACTAAACAAACTTTCCACAAACTCTTTTCGATTAAAAATCTGAAGGTCTTCCATTTTTTCGCCAACGCCGATGTATTTAACGGGAATTTTAAACTGATCCGAAATCCCAATTACCACGCCTCCTTTGGCAGTACCATCCAGCTTGGTAAGTGCCATGGCATTCACCTCGGTGGCAGCCAAAAACTGACGAGCCTGCTCAATGGCATTTTGGCCCGTGGAAGCATCAAGTACCAACATTATTTCGTGTGGAGCATCCGGAACCACCTTTTTCATTACACGCTTAATCTTGGACAACTCATTCATTAGGTTTATTTTGTTATGCAACCGTCCGGCGGTGTCAATTAAAACAACATCCACATCTTGTGCAACAGCAGCTTTTACCGTATCAAAAGCTACTGAGGCGGGGTCGGCACCCATACCATGACTCACGATGGGAACCCCCACACGCTCACTCCAAATAGTCAGCTGGTTAACGGCAGCAGCCCTGAAGGTGTCGGCGGCTCCCAGCAACACCGATTTATTAACCCTTTTAAAATTGTATGCCAGCTTGCCAATGGTGGTGGTTTTACCCACGCCATTAACACCAACCACTAAAATTACATAAGGTTTTTTCCCGGCAGGAAGGTCAAACTCGGCACCATCGCCGCTGTTGTTCTCTTCCAGCAACGATTCAATCTCCTCTTTTAAAATCGAATTTAACTCCGAAGTACCGAGGTATTTATCACGGGCAACCCGTTTCTCAATCCGGTCGATAATTTTCAGGGTGGTTTCAACTCCCACATCCGAAGTAACCAGAATCTCTTCCAAATCATCCAGCACCTCATCATCAACCGTTGATTTTCCGGCAACAGCTTTGGTAATCTTGTTAAAAACACTGGTACGTGTTTTTTCCAGACCCTTATCTAAATCCTGCTTTTGTTCTTTCGATGAAAAAAAAGAAAATAACCCCATAACTTTTATTTTTTAGCTGACAAAGGTAAACAAAACAAAAAAAGGCTTTTCCCAAATTATTCAGAAAAGCCTTTTTCAGTTTAAATAAACTAGATCCAATTATTTCTTAGCAAAATAATCTTTAACCTGGTCTGTGGGGATAATTTCATCTTTAAAGGTGTAAGCACCTGTTTTGTCAGACTTTGCAAGTTTAATAACTTTAGCAAAATCTTTTCCTGACGATTGCAGTGAAGCAACAACTTTTTTAGCCATGGTTCAAATTATTTAATTTCTCGGTGTAATGTTTTCTTTTTAAGAATAGGATTGTACTTCATCAGTTCCAATCGCTCCGATGTATTCTTTTTATTTTTCGTGGTAATATACCTGGATGTTCCCGGCATTCCGCTCTTCTTGTGCTCTGTACACTCCAGAATTACCTGTACTCTTGCGTCTTTACTCTTTTTAGCCATTGTTTTCCGCTTTAAATTTTGGTCGGCAAAAATAACGATTATTACATTTAATACCTAATCTATTACAAATTATTTTAAAAGTTTTTTTCCTCAACCCGCTGTTCATATCTTTTCAAATTATACTGACCATTGAATGAATACCTTATATTAATAACATTAACGGCCTACCCTTTCAACATTGTCTGCACGTACGGGGTAATTCCCGAAAAGAAAAACTCCACCGCAATTACCATAACAATTAATCCCATTAGTTTGGTCAATATTTTTGTCCCCTGTTCTCCCATAAATCTCAAAATACCTGAGGCGCCCAGCAACGAAATCAAAATTACCAGCGAGACCAATAAAATGGCAATAACCACCATTAGTTTTGATGAATAGTCAGAAGCATCACCCATCAGCACAATGGCATTGGTAATAGCTCCCGGCCCTGCAATCATAGGAATCCCTAAAGGGGTGATGGAGATATCATCTACATATTTTTCCACTTCATCCTCATTAATCTTTATGCGCGAAAGGCGGGCATTAAGCATATCGTAACCGACAATAAAAAAGATAACCCCGCCAACAACTTTTAAACCCGCTACCGATATGCCAAAAAAGTCGAAAAGATACTTACCGGCAAAAGCAAAAATAAGCAGGGTAAAAGTAGCGGTAATAACCGCCTTTACCGCTGTTTGATTTCGCTTTTTCTTTGTCAACGAAGAGGTCATGGTAAGATATACCGGCATAATACCCAATGGATTCATCAAGGTAAAAAACGAGGTAAAATAGAGCAATATGACCGTTAACTGATCCATAAACTTTTGTAAACTACAAATTTCAAATCACAAATTACAAAAAAATTCCAACATCAAATATATCAATTGCCACCCCCCATAAACAAGGCAGCCCGGTTATTTATAATTCGCTGATTTTTTGTTCTACCACTTCCATAATAGCATCACGACACTCGCGAGTTTGATTCATTACCTGTCCGGCTTTTTTCAACAGCGAAGAGGTAAATTCAGCATCCTTAATTCCGGCCGCATTGATTTTAACATTAAGATAAGCTCCTTCAACCGCCGTTAAAGCACACAACGCGCCAACACCTGCATCCGAAACCGAATTCGGGTTACCGTTTTCCGCCATGGCACGCATCACGTTAATCGACTCGTAAGCAGTTTGCATTACTTTAAAAGGAACCTCCATGGCATATTTCGATGCCTCTTCGATGGCCTTGGCACGGGCTGCTTTTTCTTCATCGGTTTTCTTTGGCAAGCCAAAAGCATCCATAATTTTATTAAAGGCGTTGGTATCTTCGTCAACCAATCTCAACAGTTCATCTTTAAATTTTTGTCCTCTGGCAGCCACTTCGCTAAACTCCTCCCAGCGGTCGTCCCAGCCTCGTTTGTGAGCTGACAGGTTGGCCACCATGGTTCCCAGCGAAACGCCCAAAGCTCCAACATAAGCTGCAATGGAGCCGCC
>CAZKGB010000340.1:0-3380 GCA_964551935.1 uncultured Lentimicrobiaceae bacterium
CCAACGGGTAATACTCATCCAGATTGAAGGTAATCACATTGTTAAAGCTCAGCCCTTCTTCCCTGTGCATCCGAACCAACTCACGGTAAACCCCGATAGGGCTGGAACCGGTGGCAAGGCCAAGTACACACGACTTTCCCCGTTTGTTTTTTTCTTTAATCAAGTGGGCAATTTCAGCAGCCACGGTGGCCGAAGCCGTAGTAGCATCACCATAAACCTGTGTAAACAGCTTTTCGTACTTACGCTCAAGCCGTTCAATCACCTCTAACTTTGCAAGTTGATCCGTCATAATCCTTTTTATTATTATTTATTCAAAAGCGGAAAACTACTTTTTCAATTGTTGATTGTGAGCATCAAAATAGAGGGCAGCGGCACCAAGTACTGCAATGTCTTCCTGCTCCGAAGGCACCACCTTTAATTTGTTAACCGCGTGCTTATAGGGGAACGTGGCGATTTTTTCAGCCATACTTTTTTCAAAATAAGGAAAAGCTTTTGACAAAGAACCACCTACCACAACAATCTCGGGGTCCACCGTAAAGAGCACTGTTTTAATTAAGTTTCCCAAATCGTATCCATACTGTTCATAAATGGCCAGGGCAATCTTATCTTTTTTGTTGGCCCGTTTCAGCAGGGTATTTGCCGTGAGGCCGTACTTATATTCGAAATAGGCATCGTTCAGGTAAAACTCGTAGTTTTCATCACGATAAGGGATATCGCCAAACTCACCGGCACCGCAGTTGGTTCCCGAATAGAGATGTCCCTTGAAAATAATACCGGCTCCCACACCGGCGCCCAAAATCAATCCCACGCTGTTTTCATAGCCTGCCGTTTTGCCGAAATACATCTCGCCGATGGCAAAACAGTTGGCGTCGTTGTTTACATACACCTTCATACCAAAATGGCTTTCAAGTATTTCGCGAATATGCACCTCGCGCCACGACGGGATGTTTTGTACCCGGTAAACAATTCCTTTTTCAACATCCACGAGGCTCGGCACGCCAATTCCGATGCCGGCTACTTCGCCGTCCTTAACCTGGTTAATGATGTCAAAAACCTCAGCCAGCACCTCGTCCTCCGATGCTTTGTTGTTAATGCGACGCGACATACTGTTTTCAATCTTCCCGTCCTTAACTTTTCCGGCCATAAGCACTTTTCCACTTATCGAAACCCCTATTACTGCCTTTTCCATGAGTCATTATTATTAATTGTTATCAAAATTTTGATTGACAAGCTTCCTCGATTTTTTGTTGTTGAGATAAAGAGAGGCGGCACCCATCACGGCAATGTTTTCGATGGATGAAAAAACAACCTCAAAATTTTTCATTGCCCCGGGAAATGGAAAATCCAGCAACTCTTTCCACATACTTACCTCAAAATAGCCGGCTGCACGGGCAACCGACCCGCCAATGATTACTTTATTCGGATCCACGGCCATCTTGATGGTTTTGATGGCATTTCCCAGATGTTTTCCAAAGGTGTTAAAAGCATTTAGGGCCATCCTGTCTCCGGCTTCAGCCAGCAAAGCCATCTCTTGCCCTTTCACACCATACTTGTTTTCAAAAAATTTCCCGCTACAGTAATCCTCGTACGTGGCATCAAGATAAGGAATATTTCCAAATTCCCCTGACCCGCCATGGGCATCAGGAAGCAGCAAGCCGTTTTTTATGATGCCGCCGCCCATTCCCGTTCCCAGGGTAATGCCAACGAAATCGTCATCCTGCCTGCCCGCGCCAAAACGAGCTTCTCCCATGGCAAAGCAGTTGGCATCGTTATCGAGAAAAACGGGGACGTCAAAGCGCGTTTCAAGCAGCATTTTCAAAGGAACCTCTTTCCATGAAGGAATATTCTGAACATCGTTTACAACCCCTTCGGCCCGATCGATCAATCCCGGAATGCCAACACCTATGAAGCTTACATCCTCGGTAAACAAATCCGCGATTACCGCCTTAACCTCTTCTATTACATCCTGTGGATTGGCACTTTGGGCAGAAATTAATTGATAACTACTTTTAACCAGATGATTATCTACTATCAGGCCCGCCACCACTTTGGTACCGCCAAGATCGACTCCTATTACTGTTCGTTGTTCCATTGTTTACTATGATTTAAAAATTGATTTTAAACTTACCGTTTTATTGCTGATGATGGGTTTTGCCCAAAAGCTGATGCTTAAAATATAACCCATGGTTACAAATAAGAACATCATGCCGACTTTCAGCGAAGTCAGGTCGCTGATGCCGCCGATTAATATTTGCACGATGGCTCCCCCAGCGATACCGGTCATTAATATGCCGGCAAAAGAACCATGATGCTTCGACACCGAATTTAGTCCCAGCGAAACGATGACAGGATACATCACCGACAAAAAGAATCCGGAAGCCGGGAAAGCCCACAGTGCCAGGTTATCACCACCCCACAATCCCAGGGCAAGACAAAAAATTGCCAACACGGTGAACCAGCGAAGAACAATCTTGCTGTCAAGAATTTTTAATAATATCAAGCCGAGAACACCCCCGACGGTCATCAGTCCCCAAAAATAGGAAACGGCGTTCGCCCCCACGGTATCAGGATTAAAACCGTGATAGTTGCCCAAAAATTTCGACATCCAGTAAGAGATTCCCTGCTCGGTTCCCACGTACATGAAAATTCCGAGGAAATAGAGTATCACATACTTGTTTTTAAACAACTCAACATAACTCTCTTTGGAACCTACTTTTTCATCTTCCTGTAGTTCAACTTTCGGAAATTTGATAAAGACTATCAACACAATCATCAATAGGCTCAGTACGGCAAAAACCCAGTACATCGACACCCAGGAAAAAGAGGACGGTACCAGGTTTGTCATAATACCGACAAAAGGTTTATCCGTGTTTCCGGCATCGATGTTGGTAACCAAATAGGAATAAATTTGCGGGCTGGCAAACGAGGCTAAACCGAAAATCAGCTGTGCCAGCACCGAGTTAAACGCGTAATGTTCCTCGCCGCCGGAAACCCTCAACAACGGGTTGATGACCACCTGCAACACCGCCATTCCCGTTCCGATGGTAAACAACGAAACAATAAAAACGTTAAACCCGGGAAACAGTGCAAAACCCAGTGCTCCGGCAAATGCCAACAAAAAGGCCAGGATCATCATTTTCTTTTCGCCCCATTTTTCCAGCAGAAATCCTGAGGGAATCGACATCACGCCGTAGGCGATAAAAAAGGCAAAAGGCAAAAACCCGGCCATGGTCTCGGTAAGGTGGTACCCTGCCGAAACATTGGGATTGAGTGCACCCAAAATGTTTGTCAAAAAGGAGATAACAAAAAAGGTGACTAAAATCAGGGCTACTATGGTGTAATTTCTTTTCATTTTGTATATTTATTACATTTTTTTTCAG
>CAZKGB010000341.1:0-3364 GCA_964551935.1 uncultured Lentimicrobiaceae bacterium
TCTCATCGAGATTTATCTCAACACCTGATTATGAAAGAAGAACCGGACAAGCAAAAGCCCTTTCATTTTAAACAATTCTCGTTGTTTCATCATCAATCAACCATGAAGGTGGGCACCGATGCCGTTTTACTGTCGGCCTGGGCAGATGTTAATAATGCTGATTCTATACTGGATGTGGGTACCGGTTCCGGAATCATTGCCTTGATGATGGCTGCCCGAAGCAAAGCCAGTGTTGATGCCGTAGAAATTGACCCGGCTTCCTGCCATGAGGCAGAAGAGAACTTTGCACGGTCGCCTTTTAGTAATCGACTAAAATTATTCCGGCAAGACTTTGTATCTTATGCTTTTCAGACAACCACACATTACGACTTGATAATAAGCAACCCTCCTTTTTTTATCAACGATATGAGATCGGAGAATCTGCAAAAAAACAATGCCCGCCATACCGACACCCTCTCTTATAAAGATTTGTGTCAGGGCACGGCACGCCTGTTAAGTTCAAACAGTCGCTTTTGCGTTGTACTACCCTACACCGAAAGCAAAGTTTTTATTGATATAGCACTACAGCACAACCTATTTCTTGCAAAAAAAATGCTTATCTTTCCGAAACCTTGCAGCCAGCCAAACCGCGTTAATCTTGATTTTATCAAAAACGCCCCGGACAAAACTCAAGAAGAAAAATTTATTATTCGCAGCGAAAACGGAAACTTTACCCAACAATATGTAGATTTGCTGAGTAATTATTATACCTCAATTAAACCATGAAAAATATCATCAAGTTCTTTCTTTACATCCTGATAACCGCAGGACTCTTTTCCTGCACCAACGTTCAGCAACCCAAAAAAACGCCCCTGCGCATTGCCATCTCCAAGATGCACCGTAAACACACCTATTCCAATTGGCTACACCGTTACGACACCACCCTTCAGCTTTACAACATGTATCCGTTGGGGGTTGACTCCGCCATCGGCTTTGCGAAAACGGTTGACGGCATTTTAATAACCGGCGGCGCCGATGTCTTTCCCGGATACTATGGAAAAATCAGCGACACGGCCCGTTGCGGGAAATTCGATCGCTACCGCGACAGCCTTGAAATGGCTTTAATCCATTATGCTGTTGACCACAAAATACCGCTTATTGGTGTTTGTCGTGGTGAGCAGATTATTAACGTGGCGCTGGGTGGCTCATTAATCATTGATATTCCAACCGATTGGGATACCCTTGTAAAACACGCGAGCAAAGATTGGAAACTGCAATGGCATGAGGTGAATATTGTTCCTAACACGCTGATGGCGGCTATTAGCGGCCAAACCCACGGAACCGTATCAAGCAGTCATCATCAGGCCATCGAAAAGCTGGGGAAAGGCCTTCGTATTACCGCCTACGCTCCCGACAGCATCCCCGAAGCCATCGAATGGTCAACCCGCGGCAGCAAAGGGTTTTTAATGGCCACCCAGTGGCACCCCGAGCACATGGATACCTTGTCGCCTTTTTCAGCACCCTACGCCAAACTGTTTTTGCAAGAGTCGGCCCTATACGAACGAAATCATCATCCTCAACGTTAATTGTTAACCATCAAATAAATATTGTATGCGTTACCTCTTTATAGCTGCTATTTTCATGTTGATGAGCTTTAGCAGTTCCATCAAGGCTCAAACCAATCCCGGTGACTCGGCGGTAAGAGCTTTTATTCCCAACTTCACCTTTGCTTACCAGTTTCCGGGAAAGGATATGGCGACAGATTTTGGCTCCAACGCATCCATAGGAGGCGGTTTCTTTTACAAAAGCAAAACCAATATCCTGTTCTCCCTCGATTTCAACTACATCTTTGGAGGTACCATTAAAAATGAGCAACAGATTCTTTCGATGGTGCTTAACAGCGACGGATACATCATCGATGGTAACGGTACTTACGCGCTATACGCCGTGTACGAGCGCGGGTACTCCTTTAATGCAAGGGTTGGTAAAATACTGAACCTGCTCAGCGTCAACCCTAACTCAGGCGTTATGATTATGGGCGGAGCAGGCTATCTTTCCCATTTTGTAAAAATCGATAACCAGCACCATACGGCGCCGCAAATCAGCGGCGATTATGCCCTGGGGTACGACCACTTAAGAGGAGGTCTGGCCTTCAATCAGTTTATCGGATACTATTTTTTGGGAAACTCAAGAATCCTGAATTTCTATGCCGGCTTTGAGTTTTATCAGGCTTTTACCCGTAGCCAACGCGATTACAATTTCGACCTGATGAAAAAAGATACCCAAAAATACACCGATCTTTTTTACGGCTTTAAAATTGGCTGGATGATACCGGTTTATAAACGAGCACCTCGCAAATTCTACTATTACTAACCACCGATGCGCCTGATCTACAACATATCCATTCAGTTTTACCTGTTTGCCATCAAGGTGGCGGCACTGTTTAACCCAAAGGCCAATCAATGGTTACAGGGGAGAAAATACCTTTTTGAAGAGTTGCAGCAAAGCATCACCGAAGAGGATGAAATAATTTGGTTTCATGTGGCAAGTCTGGGTGAATTTGAACAGGGACGGCCGCTTATGGAGGAGGTTAAAAAATCGTTTCCCGGCCATAAAATTCTGTTAACCTTCTTCTCCCCTTCGGGATATGAGGTCAAGAAAAACTATGAAGGTGCCGATTACATCTTTTATCTCCCCTTGGATACCCCATCCAACGCCAGAAAGTTTGTCTCCATCGTTAACCCGAAAATGGTTGTTTTCGTTAAGTACGAATTTTGGTTTAACTACATCAACGAACTGTACAAAAACAAAATTCCCCTGTTGATGATTTCCGTTATCTTCAGGCCATCGCAACATTTTTTTCAGTTTTGGGGAAGATGGCTCCGCAAGCAACTCAGTAAAGTTACCTGGTTTTACGTGCAGAATAAACAATCTGTCGAGCTGCTAAAAAACATCAATATCTATCATGCTGACAGGAGTGGTGACACCCGTTTCGACAGGGTAAAAGCATTGGCAGATGAGCGGTACGATATCCCGGCAATAGAGCGTTTTAAAGGCAAAAGTTTTTTGATGGTGGCCGGCTCATCATGGTCTCCCGATGAAGATATCTTAAAATATATATTGGAAAGGTCAGACAAACCTTTCAAGCTGATTGTTGCGCCCCATGTTGTAAGCGATTCGCACGTTAACGAGCTGCAACAAAAATTTGCACCATGGAATCCCATCCTGTTTACCGACTTTGACAAATCCTTTTCAGAAGGCTCTGCCGTTCTTATCATTAACACTACCGGCATCCTGTCACAAGTTTATCGTTATGCCGACATCAGCTATATCGGTGGTGGCTTTGGTGTTGGCATTCACAACCTGCTTGAACCGGCAACCTACG
>CAZKGB010000342.1:0-3362 GCA_964551935.1 uncultured Lentimicrobiaceae bacterium
ATATAAAAACCTAATATATCTATAATAATACACACGACCGTGATAGGGTATTGTTGGAAATTGGTACCGGTACGGGTTGTCCTTACTGCCCCGGTGCCGCTATGGGAGCCGACGATTTAATTGCCAATGGTAAACCGGTAGCCGCTATAGAATACCATAATTACAATGCCAGCGATCCTTACAATACGCCGGAGGCAGCAGCCCGCACAGGCTACTACGGTATTACCGGTTACCCTACGGCAGTGTTTGACGGATTAGTCTCATACGTGGGTGGCAGTAATACTCAATCGCTTTACTCGGTCTATCTACCTCTTGTCGAGGATAGGGAAGCCATTAAGGTAGGTGTTGGAATTCAGTTTACCACAACTGCTACCAGCCGTGGGTATCATGTGGATGTTACCGTGATGAAGTATGCACCGGTGACAGGAAACAACTTTGTTCTCCATTTTGTTGTTACCGAATCCGATATTCAATACAGCTGGCAAGGACAAACTAAACTTGATTTCGTTCAGCGTCTGATGCTGCCTGATGCAAACGGAACGCCTATTGACATTGGCAATAATAACACGATTAACCTGAGTTATGATTTTGATATTGGTGAGGATTGGAATCCTGATAACCTGGAAGTTGTTGCTTTTGTTCAAAATCTGGATAATAAAGAAATTATGAACGGGCACAAGGAGATGTTGCAATATGTTGGTATTGCCGAAACCGGTGTTCCGGATATTAGCTTGTCAGTTTATCCAAATCCTGTTAAAAAATCGGCAGCCATTTCGTTTACTTTAAAAGAAGATGCTCAAACATCTATTGAAGTGTATAACCTGCAAGGACAAAAAGTGTCAACATTGGTTAATGAAAAACTAATTGCCGGCGAACATCAACTAACATGGATACCCGATAATTCGATACCCAATGGAATTTATCTTATGAAATTGTCCATTGGCGGTAAGCTATTTTCTCAAAAAATAGCAATTCAACGCTAAGTTTTATAAATATTTTAAAAAAGTCGGGTTAAAATAATTTTAGCCCGGCTTTTTTTATTATTATTGTGCGGCCGTCAATTTAAGTTGATGGGCGTTATTTCATCTTTAAAATTTACATCCATGCAAAACGATTCAGGAGCAGCTACAGGTTTGGAAAAAAAGGAAAATTATTTAATTCCCATCATTATAATCGGGGTTTTGTTTTTCATTTTCGGGTTTGTAACCTGGCTTAATGCCACCTTGATACCTTTTTTAAAAACTGCGTGTGAGTTAACCTCCTTTGAGTCGTATCTGGTAACTTTTGCATTTTACATTTCTTATTTCGTGATGGCGCTCCCTTCATCCATGGTTTTAAAGAAAACCGGATTTAAAAACGGAATGGCTTTGGGGTTACTTATTATGGCCATTGGTGCTTTAATATTTATACCTGCTGCCAACTCACGCACCTACACCTGGTTTTTATTGGGATTGTTTGTTCAGGGAACCGGTCTGGCCATTTTGCAAACGGCCTCCAACCCGTATGTAACCATTTTGGGACCAATCGAAAGTGCTGCCAAGCGGATTAGTATTATGGGGGTTGCCAACAAGTTTGCCGGTATATTAAGTCCGATTATTTTAGGTTCCATCGTGTTAACCGGTATCGATAAAATAGAAAAACAGTTGGAAGGCATAACTGATGCTGCCCAGCGTACGGGGATTTTGGATACGTTGGCTTCTAAGGTGATTTTGCCGTATGCTGTCATGGCCGTGGTGTTGGTAATAATGGCCTTGGCTGTTAAATATTCGTCGTTGCCCGAGGTGGAAGCCGAAGAGGAGGAACACTCGGATGAAAAACCTGCCCACAACAGTATTTTTTCGTTTCCCTATTTTTGGCTGGGGGTGTTAACAC
Source organism: uncultured Lentimicrobiaceae bacterium (assembly GCA_964551935.1). Classification (GTDB taxonomy): domain Bacteria; phylum Bacteroidota; class Bacteroidia; order Bacteroidales; family F082; genus B16-G9. The sequence goes on from CAZKGB010000342.1 coordinate 1,873, forward strand.
TCTTCTTTTATTTGGGTGCGGAAGTGGTTGCTGTTGATACGCTGATCAATTATGGAAAGTCGCTCGGGTTTGGCATCGATGAGGCTAAATTCTTTTCTTCCATTACTTTGGTGGCCATGATTGTTGGTTACTTTATTGGTATTATTGCTATTCCGAAATATATATCTCAGCAAAAAGCACTTAAGTACTTTGCCATGTTGGGGGTGCTTTTTACTTTAGTAGCCGTGGTAACAACCGGTTTTACTTCGGTATTGTTTATTGCCGCTCTGGGTTTCGCCAATTCGATTATGTGGCCTGCAATCTGGCCCTTGGCTATCGATGGTTTGGGTAAATACATTAAGCTGGGCTCAGCCTTTATGATTATGGCTATCGCCGGAGGGGCAACCATTCCGCTGTTGTACGGTTATTTATCCGGAATTCCTTCCATTGGAACCACGTTGGCCTATTCAATTCTTATCCCTTGTTATTTAATCATCTTTTATTTTGCCACCCGGGGTTATAAAGTTGGCAGGAAAGCAGCATAGAATTTTCAAAGGTATCCGATGATTCTACGTCATCGGATGACCGGAGTTTACTTAAACTCTTCCACTATTAGTTCTTCGAATCCTTTTGTTGCATAGGTTTTATTGTGTCCGGTAGAGTCGGAATAGATAAAAAAGGCTTCCAGGGTTGAATCGTGCTCCACGAAATCACGGGCTTTTTCAAATCCCATCACCATGAAAGAGGTGGCATAAGCATCGGCTAAGGCGGTATTGTTGGCAATTACGGAAACGCTCAACAGTGAATGTTTTACCGGAAATCCTGTTTTAGGGTCGATGGTGTGCGAATAGCGAATACCATTTTTTTCATAATATTTTCGGTAACTCCCTGAAGTGGCTACCGATCTGTTTTTTAGTCCGATAATTGCCTTTAAAACACGGTCGTCTTCTTTGTTTTTAGCCGGTTTCTCAATGCCGACTTTCCAGAGGGTTCCATCGGGTTTTTTGCCTTTAGCCTTTACCTCTCCACCGATGTCGATAAGGTAATTTTTGATGCTTTTTCTTTCGAGGAACTCTGCTACCACATCGTCGGAATAACCTTGCGCGATGGCGTTAAAATCAATTTTCAGGCGTGGGTCATCTTTAATAATTCTGTTGCTAATCAGCTTAACTTTATTGTAACCTACGAATTGCATCATACTATCAATGGTAGCCGAATCTACTTTAGAAGGGTCATCAAAGCCAAATCCCCAGGCATCAACCAGGGGTTCTACCGTACAATCAAACGCCCCGTTGGTAGCAATTGCAACCTGTTGCGAGTAGTTGAAATTATCGGTAAACCACTTGTCAGCAATAACCGACGTGTCATTGTTATTAATTCGCGACAGGATGGATTGTGGAACCCATAACGAAACGGACTGGTCGAAAGCATCCAGTAGCGAATCGATTTCAGGTTTCAGGTTCCGCTGTTGACCATCGTAATAAATAATGGAATAGTAGGTTCCCTGTGCT
>CAZKGB010000343.1:0-3343 GCA_964551935.1 uncultured Lentimicrobiaceae bacterium
GGTAACATCGGTAATTCTTTTCATTTCCGGTATTTTATGAAACAAGCCACCCGATTGATAAAGTAGTGCAGCCAATTGTGAAATGCGGATGGTGGGAAAATTGGTGGGACGCATCCGCATGAACTTCCAAACACCAACTTTTAAAGGTTTCAGGTTATATTTTTGAGCAAGAAAATCATATTCTGTTTTCAGCCTTGCAGGATAGTCGTCTTTGTACTGTTTTCGTAACAGGCCTGCCTGACCATACAAAAGAGCTTCCAACTGAAACCTGTTGTCGATGTGCTTAAGCAAAATTTTAAGGGGAAGTATTCTGGATAATTGCTCAAAGGCATCGTTGTTGGTTTTAAAGCCAAAACTTCGAGCCAGCTTTTGATAAAAAATTTCCTGAAAATCGCCGAGGCTGTTTTTTAAGTCGTTTTCAAATTGATGTGCTTTTATTTCAAGGCGTTCTGCCATCATGCGCTCCAGCCAAAAAAGCTTTTCCAGATCGCTGACTTTAGGTATCAGATTAGCACAGGCAACAGGTTGACCCGATTGAAGAAGTGACAGGTAATTTTCATAAATCGTGTAATCAAATTTCCCTTTCAATTCAAGTACGTGAATCTTTTGATTTGAAGAGGTAAACACTTCTTTATCATGCCGGTAAACAACATGTAAAATCACGGTATCGTAAGCATGGTCGTTTTCATGATGATGCCTGTACCAGTCGGAGGAACGTACATGCATCTCCACGTTTCCAGCCCAAAGAGTACCGTCAATTTTTACTTTGGCAAACAAAAAATCAGGACCGCTATCCGAATTTCTCTCCCCGGTATCGATTATGGTTAAAGGAAGTTTTTCGGTAGTAAAAAGTGGCTCTTTAATCAGTTTCAGTCGCCATAGGTAATATAAAAACTCTTCGTTCATAACTGGTTAGCATTCAGAGTTAAAAAAACAATCCTCGAAGATAAATAAAATTGTTGTTGCAGGTTGTATTCAAAAAGAGTATTTTTGTGCCAACCTTAAGTTTTTAACGCGATGGCCAACGAACAACTTTTGATTTCCGGTATTGAATATAAGATAAGGAAATTAATAGAAATCAACCAGGCTTTGAGTGGTGAAAACGAGAGACTAAAGCAAAAGGTTGGCGAATTAACCGAAGAGGTTTTGAAGCTTACCAAACGTTTGCAGGAAAGAGAAAACAGAGCTATTAAACTTTCGCTTGCAAATGCGCTTGAATACAAAATTGGTGTTGAAAAGGGCAAAGAAAAGCTCGGTGAGCTTATTGAAGAAATTGACAAATGCATCAACGTTTTGAGTGATTGAAATTTTTAAGTCTGTTAATGGATGAAAAAATAAATATACGTGTTGTTATTGCTGAAAGGCCTTATAAAATGGCTGTTGCAAGAGAGCAAGAGGAATATGTGAGGAAGGCAACAAAATTAGTTAACAACACAATAGAATCATACTCAAAAGCGTTTAATTACAAAGACCATCAGGATTTGTTTGCCATGGTGGCTTTGCAGAATACAACAAAAACGGTTCGTTTGGAAGCTGAAAGAAGTTTTAAAGATAAGGAGATGGAGGCAAAGCTTCGCGAACTGGATGAGATTTTAACAGAGCATTTGAACAATTTCGACAGCGTTCTTTGAAAAGATAAAGATTTGCCCGCGTAATTCACAGTTTGCAAACTCAACATTAATACATTTAAGGATAAGCTTAGATGGGTTCTAAGAAAGGCCTGATTACCCTCGAGGGATTCGTCGAAAGACGGACACTGGACTTCTGAAAATCCCGGCATCCTTAACCATGTTATCCGGGGTTTGCTAAACCCGAATTATAGCGGGCATTTTTTGTATTTGAGCCATTAGGAAGCGATAAAAAAAATTATCGTAATGGAATATTTGTTATACATTATTGTAGCAATGGCTTCGTTAGCGGTGGGCGCTTTAATAGCAGCCACTGTAATGAAGAAAAACCTACTGAAAAAAAGCCAGGCAATTCTTGAAGAGGCTAAAGAAAAGGCCGAAGTCCTGAAAAAAGAGAAAATTCTTCAGGCTAAGGAAAAATTCCTTCAGCTTAAGAGTGAGCATGAAAAAATTATTAACGACCGCAATCAGCAGATTCAAAAAGCTGAAAACCGTATCCGGCAACGCGAATCGCAACTGTCGAAAAAAATTGAAGATGCTCAGAAAAAACAACGCGAAGCGGATCAGCTTTCTAAAAAACTGAACATTCAGTTGGAAGCTCTTAACAAAAAACAAGAGGAGATTGACCGATTTCATGTTGAGCAGGTTAAGCAGCTCGAAAATATCAGTAACCTGTCAGCTGAAGAGGCTAAAGAACAACTGATCGAGAGTCTCAAAGGCGAAGCCAAAGCGGAAGCCATGGTTCATATCAGAGAAATTACCGAAGAGGCTAAGCTTACCGCCGAACGTACCGCCAAAAAAATTGTCATCGAAACCATTCAGCGTACGGCTGCTGAACACGCTATCGAAAATACGGTGACCGTATTTAACATCGAAAGCGATGAGATTAAAGGCCGTATTATCGGACGTGAAGGACGAAATATAAGGGCACTGGAGGCCTTAACCGGTATCGAAATTATTATTGATGACAGCCCCGATGCTATTTTGCTCTCCGGCTTCGATCCCATCCGCCGCGAAATATGCCGGCTCTCGCTTCAAAAGCTTATAACCGACGGCCGTATCCATCCGGCACGTATCGAAGAGGTGGTAGCCAAAACAAAAAAAGAGGTCGATCAGGAGATTATGGAGACCGGAAAACGTACGGTTATCGATTTGGGAATTCACAATATGCACAACGAGTTAATCAGGCTGGTTGGGCGAATGAAATACCGCTCATCATACGGTCAAAACCTGCTTAACCACTCTATCGAGGTGGCTAACCTGAGTGCTACCATGGCATCGGAATTGGGGCTTAACCCCAAGAAAGCAAAACGGGCCGGACTGCTTCACGATATTGGTAAGATTGCTGAAAATGAAACCGAGTTGCCACATGCTATCCTGGGAATGAAGCTGGCTGAGAAATTCAAAGAAAAACCTGATGTTTGTAATGCCATTGGTGCCCACCACGATGAAATTGAGATGGAGACGCTAATTGCTCCTATTGTGCAGGTTTGTGATGCTATTTCAGGGGCCCGTCCCGGTGCCCGCCGCGAAGTGGTAGAGGCTTACATACAGCGATTGAAGAAACTTGAAGATATGGCTCTCACCTATCCCGGAGTTATTAAAACCTACGCCATACAGGCAGGTCGCGAACTACGGGTTATTGTTGGTGCCGATAGCGTGAGCGATAAAGATGCCGATAGAATTTCTTACGAGTTGTCGCGAAAAATCCAGGA
>CAZKGB010000344.1:0-3333 GCA_964551935.1 uncultured Lentimicrobiaceae bacterium
CAGCGTGATGCCGGGCGTGTTTTTGTCAACGATAAAGGCATTGATACCACGATGTCTTTTATCGGGATGGGTTTGTGCAACAACGATGTACGTTGAAGCTGAGTTGGCATTGGTAATCCAGTTTTTGGTACCGTTTATCAGATAATAATCACCTTTGTCTTCGGCAGTGGTATGCTGATGCGTGGCATCGGAACCGGCTTCGGGTTCTGACAATAAAAAAGCACCGATAATTTCACCGCGAGCCAGGGGTTTTAAAAATTTCTGTTTTTGTTCTTCGCTACCAAATCGATTTAGCCCGTAACAAACCAACGAGTTGTTAACCGACATGATGACTGCCACCGAGGCATCCACCTTGGCAATCTCTTCCATGGAAAGTACGTACGAAACCGTGTCCATTCCACCGCCATCATATTCGGGAGGAATCATCATGCCAAGAAATCCAAGCTCGGCAAGATTTTTTACATGTTGGGTTGGAAATTCTGCTTTTTCTTCTCTTTCAAGGACATCCTGCGTAAGCTCCCTTTGCGCGTAATCGCGGGCAGCCTGACGAATCATCTCCTGTTCTTCGGTAAATTCAAAATTCATTTTATGCTGTTTTTAAGATGTGTTTTTTCGGGCAAACAAGATAGACAATTATTCTTTTGAATTGGTTCTAAAATAGGGGTTAAATCAAATTGATTTTTTTCTTCACGAGATAAATGGCAGAAAGTTATCTTTTGTAATTACCTGTAGCTCCGTATTGGGATAGGAAGTGTTAAAGGATGCCGGAAGTCTGACTTTTTTGCGCTGGTTCCATTTAAATTCGTAAGCATACAGCTTTCCGTTTTTTTCTTCCAGGTAGTCGATTTCCTGTTGTCGTGTGGTTCTCCAAAAATAGGTGTTTCTGTAAACCTTGTTGTAGTTAAGTTTTTTTAACCGTTCTACAATCATAAAGTTTTCCCAGAGAGCCCCGGTGTCATTTCTTAACGAAAGAGGACTAAACTGGTTAATCACCGCGTTGCGAATACCTAAATCGTAGAAATAGATTTTTTTTGATCGCTTTAACTCAGTCCTTAAATTTCTTGAAAAGGAGGTGAGACGGAATATGATATAGGCTTCTTCGAGCAGGTAGAGGTAACGGTCAACGGTATTTTTGTCTATTTGTATCAAATTTGCAAGCTCTCGATTCGATACCTGGTTGCCAATTTGAAAAGATAGTGCTTTGATTAGCTTTTCTAATACTTCTGGTTTTCTAACATCTTTAAATGCAAACACATCTCTATACAAGTAGTCGGTAATCAGCTCTTGTAGAATAGGTGTTTCGTTACCTTGGTGATTTATAACATCGGGATATGAACCATAAATCATCCTTGTTTCAGTTGCCCTGAAAACTTCAAGAGGATTTGAATGGGCGATAAGTTCCGATAATGAAATCGGGTAAAGTTTATAAGTCCATTTTCTTCCGGTCATCGACTCCTTAATTTTGTCTGTTAGTTCAAAGGAGCTTGATCCGGTGGCAATCAACTGTATTTCATTACAATTGTCGTGAATGATTTTTAATGTTAACCCCGCATTTTCAATTCGTTGCGCTTCGTCTATTATTACCATGGATTGAGGAGGAAAAAGCGCTTTGGCTTTGGTGCTGTTGATTTCATTTAAAAGTGTCCGATCGTCAGGGTTGTCACCATTTAGCCATATTGTACTATCGGAACTCGGTTTTGAAATAGTCTTTAAAAGTGTGGTTTTCCCAACTTGCCGGGCACCAACCAACAATATTGTTTTTCCTGAAAACAAGTTTTTTTCTATAACTGTTTGCAAAGCTCTTTTTATCATGAAAGTGTAAATTTGGCGTTTATAATCACCAAATATACGTATTTTTGGTGATTATAAACGCCAATCTTTCATTTTTTCTGTGGTTCGATTGAAATCAATTACCAGTTCATCCATGATTTGAGAAACCGGTTTGATGTCATGAATCATTACAGAGGCTTGCCCTATTTCCAGTTCACCTTCTTCGATGTCGCCTTCAAACATTCCTTTTTTTGCCCGGCCTTTTCCGAGAAGCTCGGCCAATACTGTTTTATCGGCTCCGCTCATTTCTGCCGCTGCAACTTTATGGTAAAACGGGTTTTCGATTAACCTGACCGGCACCAGCTTTTTCAGTGTTAAATGGGTACTTCCGTCATCTGCTTCAACAATTTTTTGTTTGAAATTGATATGTGCCGAAGATTCCTCCGACGCAGCAAACAGCGAACCTATCTGAACTCCGTCGGCTCCCAAAGCCATAGCGGCGGCCATGGCTTTTCCCGAGCCAATACCTCCGGCGGCAATAAGCGGGATATTGGTTATCTCACGAATCATGGGAATCATCACCATGGTAGTTGTTTCTTCGTATCCGTTGTGCCCCCCGGCCTCAAAACCTTCGGCAACAATGGCATCTACTCCGGATTCAGCGGCTTTTAACGCGAACTTTTTATTGGCCACAACATGCACAACGGTAACGCCTCTCTCTTTTAGCCAGCCGGTATATTTTTTGGGGTTCCCTGCCGAGGTAAACACAATTTTTACCCCTTCTTTAATAATAATCTCCATCAGCTCATCGGTTTGAGGATAGAGCAGGGGGATGTTGACTCCAAAAGGTTTGTTGGTAGCGGCTTTGCATTTTTTAAGGTGGGTTTCAAGTGTTTCGGGGTGCATGCTTCCGGCACCTATTAATCCAAGCCCGCCGGCGTTGCTAACGGCAGCAGCCAGTTCCCAACCACTGCACCAAATCATTCCACCTTGAATAATGGGATATCGAATATTAAAAAGTTCGGTTATTTTTTTCATCGTTATGGTGTTAAAGCGTTAATGGCAAACGATGCCAGCCAATGGCCTCCCATGTAATCATCACCAATAAGGTTTGGGAGCGAATGGTTGACGTGTTTATTTGCTATGGGTATTAAATAATTGTATTCGGGATATTGGTTGGCTAACCCGTATAAACACCAGGCACGACTGAAATTAACTCCATCGAGGTGTACCATGTGACCGTCTGTTCTGTCGGAAACCTCTCCGGGAGCTAATGTAAAATCTTTATTCGTAATCTCGGGTAAAAATCCTTTGAGCCATTTTTTAAACGCTTCTTTCGGAAGCACCTTTCGCATAATATCTATTTCTTCCAATGCCGGTGAAAGAAAATCATAACCTCCCGGTTCCCACCATAGGGGATAGTTTTTATCGTATAAATAAAAATCCCGGGCACGTTTAACGATAATATTTTCAAACGCGGTATCACCAACAACGCGGGCATAATCGATGGCAAACGAAAGTCCAAAAGCGGTGTTGGTATGGGTTCCCACGCGAATAGGATAT
>CAZKGB010000345.1:0-3324 GCA_964551935.1 uncultured Lentimicrobiaceae bacterium
CATCTGACGGGCTAAGTACAAGCGGATTCGATAATTACACCACGACAGGTCATATAATATTAAGCAACCATCGGGATATATTGCTCGATTCAGGTATTTTAAATACTATCCTGATGGATAAAGGGTTTGACACCGCTGAGATTACTTTTGGGAATAACCTTATCATATCGCCATTTTTTGAACGTGCTGCCAAGATTAACAAAATGATAACGGTAATTCGAGACGGTTCTCCCCGCGAGTTACTTTTCAACTCGATAAGGCTGTCAAACTACATCGGTAACGAAATTATAAACGGTAACAACTCGGTTTGGGTTGCCCAACGTCCCGGAAGAACCAAAAACGGTTTTGATAAAACCGAAATCAGTATTTTAAAAATGTTGTCGTTTTACCAAAAGGATAACTTTTACGAAGCCATTAAAAAACTTGATATTATACCACTTTCCATATCTTACGAGTGGGAACCCTGCGACATTATGAAAATTCGCGAAACTTATCTTTCGAAAAAAGCCACTTATGTAAAAAAGGAAAAAGAAGACTTACAGAGTACACTGGGCGGAATAATTGGCTTCAAAGGGAGAATACATTTTTCATTGGGGACACCGCTTAACAAGGTGCTGGACAATATTAAAGCAAAAAAGTTAAACAACGATTACCTCTCTTTGGTAGCTCAACAAATTGATAAAGAGATATACAAAAACTATAAATTGTGGCCTGCCAATTATTTAGCTTATGACCTTCTTGAAGGTAAGCAAACGCATCAAGATCAATACAACACCAACACGCTTACCTTGTTTAAAAAACGGTTTTCTACCATTGACGAATATTTTCCTGAGGGCGACAGGGATGAGTTATGGAATCTGTTTCTGCGTCTTTATGCCAACCCTGTTTACAACTACTTAACCGTTATGGAGAAGTAGCATCAACTCAATTTTTAACATGAAATTACGCTTTGTTTTATTGATTCTTTTACTTTCATTAAGTGTGCCGGGAATGAGCCAGGCTATGTGGATTATGATTTTTGGAGATAAGCTGTCCACGGAACGGATGCAATCGGGCATCAGCTTTTCGGTAGCAGGCGTTGACATGTTAAATCTTAACGAAGCCAAACCCATGATGAATTGGGCTATTGGAGGCTTTAGTGAAGTGAGGATAAGCAAAAAGAATCTTTTTTTCGCCTTTGATTTTACATTTAAAAGTCCGCTGGGGGCTAAAAATTTGGGAAGTTATTTTCCTCAGGTGATATCTGACACATCCATCATCACCACGCAGGATATTTTTATGGATAATGTATCCATGTCGCTTCCCCTCTACCTCAAATACAAAACAAAACTATTTGGTTTTGGGATTGGACCGCAAATGAGTTACGTTTACAAATCAAAGCTGGAATACCATGCCAAAACAGACGATGGTAAAAAAATAACGATTGCTGACAACGGCATTGAACTGATTCATCGTTTCGACGTGGGAGCTTTCGCCATGGCCGAAGTCTATCTTACTCCCGATCACCCAAAAACCAGCATGCGCGTAAGTTTGCGCTATTACTATGGCTTTCTGGAACCTTTAAAGGGAAAAACGGGCATTCATAACAGCACGCTATTGGCTACTTTTGGAATTCCCATCGGTGGAAAGAGCAACATTAAAAGTAAATAAAAAGAGACTTAAACGAGTTTGATGTTCACTATTTTTTAAATGTCTTCTTCCTGATAAAGTAAGAAGCCATTGCGCTGGCGGCATTTTCGTAACATCCTCCTACACGGTCTTTAAAGGTAAAGCCTGAACCAAACATAGAGTTTCCGGGAGATTTGGTAACCGTAAACTTAGCCAACTCTTTGCCGGGGTCGTCTTTTGACACAAGCGTTACCTCCATATTTGCAACCGGACGTTTGCTACTGATACCTACATTGTAACCGGGTTCAATAAAAGTAGTGTTCACCACCATAATATATTTTGCATCACTCGCATTTACATCAACCGTGGCAATTTTTTTCTTCCACATATTAAACATATGTTCAAAATATCTCGGAAAAGCGGTATCCATATCAGCCCTGAACTGTTTCAGCCAGGCATCGCCCGTGCCCGCCTTTTTTTTATTTTTTTCAGAAACTTTTTTGTTAAAATAATCATCGGCTTTCATTTTACCAATTTTCATATTCTTGTCATAGGTAAATTCAAGCTTAATAACCTTTTGGCCTTTTAAAAATGTAAGGTTTCCATCAACCAGCTTAACCTTTTGGGCATGGGCGCTAAACATAATGGCAGCCATTGCCAACAACATAAATACTCTTTTCATTACTATACTTTTTTTAATTTGAACAGTCTCTTCCGGTTTCTATTGAAGCACACTGGATTCCAGCAAACTAAAACTAACCGCGCTATTTTTATGCAGTATGCTGTATTTTATCAACCCGTAATGCTTTGCAAAATAGAAATGATAAAAAACAGTATCAGGGGCCTCAGCAGAGTAGTCTTCGGAAATGGAATGATAAACACTATCGTAAACTTTTTCACTCACAGTCATGGTATTCAGAAACTCTTTGTTAATAAAAGTACCCTCTTCCCCGCCAAGCAACAGACGTTGGCCAAAAGGATACATTGGAGCGAAAGCAATTTTATAATGGTTATCGTTAAAATAGATACGTTCTGCGGTATTAGGCACATCGTCGGAAATAGAAAAGTTTGTAGCAAACAGCTCCCCTTTTTGCAAGCCGGCATCATTGTTTGAGTAAAACATCCAATAGGCATTATAGGTGTACTGGGTGGCACCGGCACCACTTTGCCGAATCTCTTCGTGTGCAGAAAAAAGTTTGACCGAGTAGGCGTTTAGGGTGCTATCGTTTTGATAAACCCAATAACTATTTGGTAAAAAGTAAAGATAGTCTTTCGCCGATTGTGAGAAATCATAATCAGGCTTTGAAGGGTCAGGTCCGGGGGGGGTACTTCCCCTATGGCAGGCACCAAATATTGTTAGTGTAAAAAAACCAATAAATAATAAAACCCTGGGAGATATATCCATAATTCAACTATTTTATTTTAATATTATCCATATCTAAAAAATCGAAACAAAGTTAAACAAAAAACCCCTGAAAACATAACTGTTAACAGGGGTTTTAAGTACCCGAGGCGGGACTTGAACCCGCACGACCGCAATGGTCATTGGATTTTAAGTCCAACGTGTCTACCAATTCCACCACTCGGGCACTATTTCAAAGAAAAACCCCGACCCGATTACCATCGGTGTCGGGATTTTGGAGCGGGAAACGGGACTCGAACCCGCGACCCCGACCTTGGCAAGGTCGTGCTCTACCAACTGAGCTATTCCCGCTT
>CAZKGB010000346.1:0-3318 GCA_964551935.1 uncultured Lentimicrobiaceae bacterium
TGTAAAGAGAGTTTTTAGCCTTTTTTCTCCGGGTCTGTTTTGTTAAATGGTTTAATTTATACCAAGTCTAAGCCGTTTATCGCGTAAATTTGACATAATAAAAATTAAAAACATCTCCCATGAAATCAATTAAAGGAACACAAACCGAGCAAAACCTGCTGAAAGCTTTTGCCGGTGAGTCGCAGGCACGTATGCGCTACGACTATTTTGCCAAACAAGCCAAAAAAGAAGGCCTGGAGCAAATTGCCGCTATTTTCGATGAAACGGCTTTGAATGAAAAAGAGCATGCCAAACGATTTTTCAAATTTCTGGAAGGAGGAATGGTTGAAATTACGGCTGCTTATCCGGCAGGAATTATCGGAACGACACTCGAAAATCTGAAAGCTGCCGCTGATGGCGAAAACGAAGAGTGGACTGAGCTTTATCCCGAATTTGCCGATGTGGCGGAAAAAGAGGGTTTTAAAGAGGTTGCCATCGCTTTCAGAATGATTGCCCGGGTGGAAAAAGCCCACGAAGAACGGTACAGAAAATTGTATGGAAATCTAGAAAGCGGAAAAATGTTCGAGCGTGAAGGGGTAATCGTTTGGAAGTGCCGTAACTGCGGGTATCTGCACGAAGGCAAAAAAGCACCAAAAAAATGCCCTGCCTGTCTGCATCCACAATCCTATTTTGAAATTCAGGAAACAAACTTTTAAGTTTCTTTTACTTAATTTTTAATTTTAACAAAATATCTTTTCAACTATTGGGTTATCTTTTTATTAACTGGTAAGCTGGTGAGATTATTTATTCTTTTTGTATGGATAGCTTCCCTTTCGGGAAAACCCGATAATGATGTCATTATTTGGACAAGCCAAACTAAACTAACATGGTCGGATTTTAAAGAAAAAGAACAAAAGCAAAGCGATCATGTTGCCATGTCGAAATGCGGTATCAGCATGAAAACAACGTACCCGGAAGGGAAAAGAGCAAAACCTGAGTATTCTGTTTTTGCTTACTTTGAGCCTAACGCATCGTGGTATATTCACGATAAAGTTGATGGACAAGTGTTACAACACGAACAGCTTCATTTTGATATAGCCGGTTTATTTGCCATAAAGATGAACAGGGTGTTGAATGGCAAAGCCTTTACCCCCTCGCATGCTCGCCACACGTTTGACAGGCTGTTTGCCACCTACAAACAAACGCAGCAGCAGTACGATAACGAAACGAAAAACGGGTTGGATAAAATGGCTCAAAAACGTTGGGAGAAATTCATTTACAATCAACTTTTAAGGTATGCGCAGGATTAACAAATTCGGTTATCCGTTTCCGTAATTGGATATTTTCTTTCCGTACGATCGTCATCAGAAATTCGCTTATCAGCCAACAGCTCAACAACTTTCATCTTTTGGCACGCCTATTGGTAAAAGGTGGCATCATCAGGAGGGAACCTGTTGGTAAATGTAAATTTGGTTTTGGTGAATCAGGTCGGTGTTTAAAGCTCCGGCCTTTTTCTTTTATAACAGGTTCGGTATTTCTCAGTATTTTTAGCTTTGCACCTGGTTACGATTAACAATAATTAACGCCTTTAAAAGATAAAAATGATGCACTTTTGTGCCAGTAAAAATATTTATTATGCTTGAGTTTATTATCGTTCTACCTGTTTTATTTACCATTCCCACTATTTTTCTTTGGGGGGCATTTGTAAAAGCCGGCCAAAAAGGATGGAGTACCTTGGTGCCATTTTACAACCTGTACATTTTTCTTAAAATCATAAAAAAACCACTGTGGTGGTATTTGCTGCTGCTGTTCCCGTTTATCAATGTGTTTATGTACATGCTGATGCTGGTTGAATTGGCAAAAGGATTTAAAAAGTATAGATTGGATGAGCAATTTATGGCTGTGGTTTTTCCCTTTATCTACTTCCCGTGGATAACTTTTAAAAAAGATGAGCCTTTTGTTGACCCTGATGATCAGCCAGAAATAAAAAAAGGGGTGGTTCGCGAGTGGACTGATGCCATTATTTTTGCTGTGGTTGCCGCTACCATTATCCGCACCTTTATCATGGAGGCTTATACCATTCCAACCTCCTCCATGGAAAAATCGTTGCTGGTGGGCGATTATCTTTTTGTCAGTAAAATGGCCTACGGACCTAAGTTGCCTAACACCCCGTTGTCGTTTCCGTTTGTGCATCACACTATGCCCTTGACGAAAAGTACCAAGTCGTATCTTGAGTGGATTGAGTTGCCTGATATCCGGTTTCCCGGTTTTGGGAAAGTTAACCGTTTTGATGCAGTGGTTTTTAATTATCCTGCCGGAGATACCGTTTCAACAAGGTTTCAGAGCAATGTGAGTTATTATTCACTGGTGAAAGAGTATGGCAGGAAAAGAGTATGGACCGACAAGCGAAACTTTGGCGATATTGTTTATCGTCCGGTGGATAAACGGGAGAATTACATTAAACGATGTATTGGCTTGCCGGGTGATACCTTACAAATAAAAAATCGTGAAGTATATATCAATGGTAAGTTGATTCACAATCCCGGAAAGCAACAATTTCAATACCACGTGTTTACCGACGGAAGCAGTATCAATCCCAGGGTATTGGATAAGCTGCACATTACCGAAGGTGGCAGAACCAACTTACCCGGCGACTTTATTTACGTACTTACCGACGAAGCACGCGATGCACTTTCTAAATTACCCGTTGTTAAAAAAATTGAAGTATTGAATGAGCCTGCCGGTGTTAGAGATCCGGATATTTTCCCGCAGAACCCTGATTTCGACTGGAATCGCGATAATTTCGGTCCGATGTGGATTCCTAAAAAGGGCGTTACCATAAAACTTAACCCTCGAAATTTAGCGTTATACAAGCGTGCCATAAGGGTTTACGAGCACAACAACCTTACCCTGAAAGATGGTAAAGCTTACATCGATGGCAAACCGGCCGATAGTTACACCTTTCAAATGAATTATTACTGGATGATGGGTGATAACCGTCATAATTCGGCCGATTCGCGTTACTGGGGCTTTGTACCCGAGAACCATATTGTGGGTAAAGCTGAGTTTGTTTGGCTATCGCTTGATCCCAACAAATCGTTGATTGACGGCAAGATTCGCTGGAATAAGGTGATGAGAATGGTTAAGTAAACGATGAGACTTTACACATTAGAAAATTTTTCTAAATTTTTATAAAAAAAGATTTGTTCCATTAAAAAAAAAATTACTTTTGCAATCCCAATTAAACGGGAGTTCTTTTAACACATTGGTCTGGTAGTTCAGTTTGGTTAGAATACCTGCCTGTCACGCAGGGGGTCGCGGGTTCGAGTCCCGTCCAGA
>CAZKGB010000347.1:0-3281 GCA_964551935.1 uncultured Lentimicrobiaceae bacterium
CATACAAAGCTTAATAAGCAACGAAGTTGTTGGATTACTTATACATCCCCTGTTGTACACGATACCCTTAAACTTGGGTTTAGCGAATCTCCCATGTTTACCGGAAGAATAGCAGGTGTCGGACCCAGGTATTGCCCGTCGATTGAAGATAAGATTGAACGGTTTTCTGATAAATCGCGCCATCAGTTGTTTGTGGAACCGGAGGGTTGGAATACGGTAGAATATTACGTTAACGGGTTTTCCAGTTCACTACCCGATTATATCCAATTTAAAGCTTTGCAAAAGATTCCCGGTTTTGAAAACGCTAAGATATTCAGACCGGGTTACGCCATCGAATACGACTATTTTCCACCTACCCAATTAGATTATACGTTAGAAACCAAACTAATTGAAGGACTTTATTTTGCCGGACAGATAAACGGGACTACCGGTTACGAAGAAGCCGCTGCTCAAGGGTTAATGGCGGGAATTAACGCCACTTTAAAGTTGGACGAAAAAGAACCCTTTATTTTAAACCGGGCTGAAGCATATATTGGCGTTTTAATTGACGACCTTATTACCAAAGGAGTGGACGAACCCTACAGAATGTTTACTTCCCGTGCCGAATACAGAATACTCTTACGACAAGATAACGCTGATGTTAGGTTGACGCCACTTTCTTATAAACTGGGGCTCGCTTCTAAAAAGCGGTTTAACAAAGTAACAGATAAGGAGAGTAAAGTATCCGCCTTAATTGATTTTGTAAAAAAGCAGAGTATAAATCCCGGAGAAGTAAATCAAATACTTGTTAAACAAGGAACTTCAGAATTGAGGCAGAAACAAAAAATAGCTTCTCTTTTATTACGACCTCAGGTTAATATTGTTGAACTTGCAAATAGCATTGAATCGTTGAATCGCTTTGTGAATGATAATAAACTTGATGATGAAATTCTTGAACTTGCAGAGATAAGGGTGAAATACGAAGGGTATATTAATAAAGAAAAAAGCCTGGCTGATAAAATGAGATCCATTGAGGAAATCCCTCTTAAACCAAACTTCGATTACTTTGCTCTGGAATCCCTTTCGTATGAAGCTCGTGA
Source organism: uncultured Lentimicrobiaceae bacterium (assembly GCA_964551935.1). Taxonomy (GTDB): domain Bacteria; phylum Bacteroidota; class Bacteroidia; order Bacteroidales; family F082; genus B16-G9. The sequence continues at coordinate 1,080 of CAZKGB010000347.1, forward strand.
AAAGCTTACTAAAATAAAACCTAAAACATTGGGGCAAGCTTCGCGGATTAGTGGCGTTTCACCTTCTGACATTAATGTATTAATGGTTTTTATTGGAAGATAAATATTTCGTTTCACGTGAAACGAAACAAATCAATTTTATGGTTGTTAAAGACAAATATGTGAGGCGATACTTTTTGGTGTCGGTTGTATTTTTTGTTCTTTTCTTTCTGTTTGCAAAATTTTATCATCCTTCTGATGAAATTACAGTAGAACAGCAAAAGATACAGAAAGAATATTTCCGGCAGAATTCTGTCTTTACAAAAACCACCGAAACTATTTTTCAGGCCTTACAAATTGACAGTGTTCTTTCATGGGAAAACCTTGGTTCTTTAATAAGCGATAAAAGCATAGGCTGCTATATACTGAAGGATGATTCTCTTAGGTATTGGAACAAGAATGAAATAAATCTGCAAACAGGTACTTTAATTAAGAATGGTTACACCGGCATTTATCATTTTGAACACGGTTGGTATTTTTGTTATTCAAATTCAAAAAATGATTGGAGAATAATCTTGTTTAAGATAATTCGCCATGAATATTCAATATCCAATCAATATCTCCAGAATAAAGAAGAAGGTTTTTTAGAACACGATTATCGTATAAATTTTACTGATGATACCCTTTCTACGGATTATAATATAAAAAATGCTTCGGGGAAACCTGTTATTGGGTTGAAAAAGAAACCGGTTGTTTCAGATAGTAGCACAAGCTTTAATGTGTTATTTTATTTGTGGTTTGCCGGGTGGCTGTTTGTTGAGCTGCTAATGCTTCGATTGCACGTAATTTTGGCAGAGGGGATTAAATTCTATTTCCGGTTTGTTTTTATGCTTTTTGATACTGCTGTTTTAATGGTAGTAATGGATAAATGGTTCATACCGGGAGTGCTTCAAAATACATTTTGGTTTGAACAATGGCATCAACTTTTGCCCTTTATTGATTCCAGAGGTATGTCTCTCATTTTTGTCACAATGATTCTGGTCTTGTCATTTTATCTGAATAAAATAGGGTATAACAGCCATAAAGCACAGAAAACCAGTAATATAGAAGCTTTTCTACTGTTAACTTTACATTTTTTTACAGTCTTTTTTTTACTTTATGTTTTTTATAGGTTTTACGGGTACAACCTAAAACCTCACGATAATGCAATAGGTTTTTTATTTCGCCGCGACATAATAGAACTCTATTTTGTTTCCGGAATTGTTATCTCGCTTTACATGTTGCAAAACGAACTGGTTAAACGAATACCGGTTGGGAGTATCCATCTGCTGTTGTATATTCTTTATGCATTGATATTTAGCCTTGTAATGTTTTTAATTGTGAAGCTTTCTATACCGTTTTATGTTTCAGTATTCTTTACGGTTATTCTGTTTTTGTTGATAATTAATTTCACATCGCGTGACCCGAATTTTATCTTTATGCGATATCTGTTACTTACGGTATTAATGGCACTTAGCTTTTCGGTTATTATAAACGACAGGTATTCAACATTAAAAGACAAGTTTCATTTAAAAATTGTAAAAGACCTTATAATAAACAGGGATTCTACTTTGGAAAAACGCTTTTATGAAGCTGCCCACAAGATAAGACATGATAAAAAAATAAAGCAGTATATTATAAACGCCGTTCCCGATGAGCTTTTAACGGAATATTTGGATAAGAACTATTTTGAGCAATTCGGAAATTATTATTTACAATTTACCATTTGTCATGATAGTGATTTATTGGAAGTTAATTCTAATGGTACTTTGGTAAATTGTAAACAGTATTTTAAAAGCATTAAAGAAGAGCCTGGTAATAAACCGATAGATTCTTCTTTGGTTGTGATGAATCAGGAAGCAGAGAGTCGTTACTATTTGGGTGAAATTTTCCTGGGATCCGATTCGCTCTCCACTACTACCCTGTACGTAGAGATGTTTTCTTCCATTGTACCTTCCGGGTTGGGTTATCCTGAATTGCTCGTTGACAACAGTAATCAGGTCGATTTAACCGGGTATTCAATTGCCAAATTTCATCATAACCAATTGGTGTATAAAGTGGGTGAATACGATTATCACGGCAGCTATTCATTTATGCAGCCCTGGCCCAATGATCAGTTTTTTTATCTGAATAAATATCATCTCAATCTCTCTCAAAATCCCTCGAATCTCATACAGAAACATT
>CAZKGB010000348.1:0-3257 GCA_964551935.1 uncultured Lentimicrobiaceae bacterium
TAACTTCCATGGCTTCGATGCCGTATTTTTGATAAATCTCTTCACCGATAATGGTGTTACGATTATGGAACGAAGGCAGACAATGGAGGAATTTTACACGGGGATTTCCGGTTTTTTCAACCATCTCCTTGTTTACCTGATAAGGCATCAGCAATTCAATACGTTCTTTCCAAACTTCATCCGGTTCTCCCATGGATACCCATACATCGGTATAGAGGAAATCAACACCTTTTACTCCCTCATCAACACTTTCGGTAAGAGTAATTTTGGCACCGGTCTCTTTGGCAATTTCGTTACAGGTTTTCACCAGTTCCTCGTCAGGCCACACCGATTTGGGAGCCACGGCCCTGAAATCCATCCCCATTTTGGCTGCCCCTACCATCAACGAATTACCCATGTTGTTTCGGGCATCACCCAGGTAAGCAAACGAAACCTGATGCAACGGCTTGTCGGAGTATTCCATCATGGTTAAAAAGTCAGCCAAAATTTGTGTAGGGTGAAACTCGTTGGTAAGTCCGTTCCAAACCGGAACACCGGCAAACTCGGCCAGCTCTTCAACAATCGTCTGTCCGAAGCCGCGATACTCAATACCGTCGTACATACGGCCCAGTACACGGGCAGTATCTTTCATCGACTCCTTTTTACCGATTTGTGAACCGGAAGGTCCGAGATAGGTAACGTTGGCTCCCTGATCGTGAGCCGCTACTTCAAAAGCACAACGGGTACGGGTTGATGACTTTTCAAAAATTAACGCGATGTTTTTGTTTTTCAGTTTTTGTTGCTCGGTTCCGGCGTATTTTGCCTTTTTCAAATCAGCCGACAAATCCAGTAAATATTTAATCTCTTTGGGAGTAAAGTCGAGAAGCTTTACAAAATTTCTGTTTCTAAGGTTAAATGCCATAATTTTAAAAATTATAAATGATTAATCAATAGATGTTTTATTCAAATCTTTTGGAAGCCGCAAAAGTAATTATTTTAACAGATAAAGGATGTATAAAACAGGAATATTTGAAGGTAGTATTTCCTTATAAATAACGTTTAATGAACACCGATCGAATTATTTTGCCATCACTAAAAGTTTCGTTTTACCCACCTCCCGGTCGAGTCGATAAAACACCGACCTCTAGCAATACCAAAATAACCAGGCACCAATTATAAACGTAAACATTTTTAATCCAGAATCAGTCCGGAGTTTTAAAACAAGAAGCAGGCTCCTACCCCATTACTTTTCTTTCGATCCATACTGATACCGATCTTGCGTATAAAAAGATTAGCAAAGTCAGGATATATTCAACAATATTCCAGGTCTGTCCGGGGAGGGTTTCTTTAAAAAGTTTAAAATCATTAAAAAAGGAGGTTAACAACGAAAACAGAGAACCTAAAAACAAGGGAAATCCCGTTATCAACAGATACAAACTCAAAATAATAATTGAAATTGTCAGAATTTCAACCCTGCTTAAAGATACCTGCTGTTCAACATCCGATTCATCTTTTATTATTTTCTTTGAAAAGTATTCAGACTTTTTAATAATAAAAATCCCTAAAACCACCATTAAAACAATCACCACGACAACACCCACTATCAAACCAACAATGGGTTGATCCATATCCTGAAACCTATAAAAAATAGTGGTATTTACCATTAATGTTTCGATGGTTCGAATAATAATTAAAATCCCGAGAATTATGAGCGCCAATTGAATAATCTCTGATTTTTTCATAGTAATACTTTTAAAAATTAATTAACTCCGATCATTAGCAATATTACGCTTTTTTCAGCAAATAAAATACCTTTGCCGGTTATGGATAAATACGATGTGATAGTAATTGGTGCAGGGCCTGCTGGGTTGCTGGCAGCCGGAAGGGCAGCGGAATTGGGTGGTAACGTGTTGGTGCTGGAAAAGATGAAGCAACCCGGCCGCAAACTGTTAATTACAGGCAAAGGCAGGTGCAACATCACCAACAGTGCAACCATCAGCGAGTTTATTACGCATGTTTATCCGAAGGGACGTTTCCTGAAAAATGCCTTTTCGCAGTTTTACTCCAAAGAGATTATCGAGTTATTGAGAAAATATGGCGTGGATGTCAAACTGGAAAGAGGTGGCCGCTATTTTCCGGCAGACAATAAAGCTGCTGATGTGTTAAAAGCCCTGTTAAAATGGGTTGAAAAATCAGGGGTTGAAATTCGTTGTAATCACAAGGTTGAAGAACTACTCATTGAAAACAACAAAATAGTCGGGTTGAGAGCCAATGGCAGGCCGTTTAAAGCCAGGCATGTTGTTTTAGCTACCGGAGGCAAATCCTATCCCGCCACAGGTTCAACAGGTGATGGTTACCGGTTGGCTAAAGAGGCCGGGCATACCCTTGAATTGGCCCGACCGGCGCTTGTTCCGTTGGAGACTGCCGGCGATACGGCACAACGTCTGCAAGGGTTGAACCTGAAGAATGTTAAAGCGGTTGTTTGGTCAAACAATAAAAAAATCGGGGAAGATTTTGGAGAGATGATTTTCACGCATTTCGGACTTTCGGGCCCCATCATCTTAACTCTTAGCCGTTTGGTGGTTGATGAGCTGCAAAAACAGCACAAAGTGGAAATTTCCATCGACCTGAAACCTGCCCTAGATGATCAAAAACTGGACAAACGGTTGTTGCGCGACTTAAACGAACATGGCAAAAAACAGGTTAGCAACATATTCCGAAGCTGGCTTCCTGCTTCGTTAATTCCTGTTTTTATCGACCTTCTTAAGATTGACCCTTCCAAACCCTGCCATCAGATCTCTTCCAAAGAGAGGAAGCAAATCAGGGTTTTGTTAAAAAACCTTCGATTCACGGTTACCAAAAGCCGCTCTTTTAAAGAAGCAATCATCACCGCCGGGGGTGTTCCCACCAACGAAATTGTTTCCAGAACAATGGAATCGAAAATGATAAAGGGACTGTACTTTGCCGGTGAAATCATCGACCTGGATGCAGAAACCGGAGGGTACAATCTACAAATCGCTTATTCAACAGGGTGGTTGGCAGGAAACTCAAGTATGGCTATCGAATAACAATGGCCCTCCAATTTGATGTTAAGGATCGTTCTTGTATTCCTTCTTCGTTTACTTGTACCACATTTATTGCGCTCGATTGGTGTACACCCTTACCAGTTTCAAAAAAGTGAATATCATTCTGCCTTTGTTGTAGCTCATTTAAAAAGAAATAATGACATGAAATAAAAACGAAACCCGACATACCAAAAAAGCCCACTCAAACTGAGC
>CAZKGB010000349.1:0-3241 GCA_964551935.1 uncultured Lentimicrobiaceae bacterium
GGAACCAACAGTGCCGACGAAACATTTAAATAGGGTTTTGAAAGTTCCATCTCCTGAGCATATTTGCTTGAGATAAAAAGATCTCCCAAAACAGAAAACCACGCTACTTTTTCTCCAAAAAACAACCCGAGTACAATCCCTGCTATTAATCCGATTAACACTTTAGTTGATAATGAAAGCTTTTTTATCTCTTTTAATTTACTCGTATTTTAAAAATAGTTGCGGTAAAGATAATTATTCTGTTCATTATGTTTAATATGCAATCAAACAAGATTCCCGTTTATCTGCCTGAGGAAGTCTAATAATGTGTACTTTTGAACCTCTTTAAAAAAACATTCGATGAAATTATATCCCATAGAAACAGGAAATTTTAAACTGGACGGAGGTGCCATGTTCGGCGTGGTTCCCAAAGTGTTGTGGAACAAGGTTTATCCCGCCGACGAAAACAATCTGGCCAACTGGGCCATGCGCTGCCTATTAATAGTTGATGGCGATAAAAGGGTTTTGATAGATAACGGTATCGGCAACAAACAGGATGAAAAATGGTTGGCTCATTACTACCTAAATGGTGATGACACTCTGGAAAGCTCGCTGGAAAAGGTTGGCTTTTCCAAAGAAGATATCACCGATGTTATTCTTACCCACATGCACTTCGACCATTGCGGTGGCAGTGTGGAAGGGAATGAAGAGGATGGCTACAAACTTGCTTTCCCCAATGCAACCTATTGGACCAGCAAACAACAATACCAATGGGCTACCAATCCCAATCGTCGCGAAAAGGCCTCTTTTCTCAAAGAGAATATATTACCTATCGAAGAGAGTGGACATCTCAAGCTCATCGAAGAGGAAGGTGAATATATCCCCAACATTACCTTTAAACTTTACAGCGGCCACACCGACGGACAGGTTATTCCACACATCAATGTAAACGGAAAAACCGTGGTTTTTATGGCCGATTTAATGCCCTCCTCGGCTCATATTCCCATGCCGTGGATTATGTCCTACGATACGCGGCCTCTGTTAACGTTAAAAGACAGGGAACGTTTTTACAAAGAGGCACTGGAAAATAATTATATCCTCTTTTTTGAACACGACATCTATCACGAAGCCGGAACATTAAAAGATACTCCCAAAGGAGCAAGAATGGATAAAACCGGGAAACTGGAAAAATTTATTTAATTCCTTTAAATATAAAATGCCACCGGTTGTATCTCTCGGGTTGTCTATTAGTAAAACCTGCTGTTTAAAGTTGACGGTTCAATGTTTATTTGAAAAAATATGATTTTGTAATTGAAGTGAAGATGATTTAATAAAAAGAAAAAATGATGAAAAAATTTTTATTGGTTGGGATGGTTGCATTATTGGTTACATTGTTAAACTCTTGTGAAAATAACACTTCCAAAGAAAAAAAAGTAAAGCCATCGGTCAATCTGGTTAAAGACTATCAAATGAAAAAATATGCCAAAGTAAAGCTCACCAGCGACATTTCGCATCTGAGTGAAAGTCAGCATAAAATGCTAAGGCTGCTTTTTCAGGCTGCCGATATTATGGACGGTATTTTTTGGAAAGAAAATGTAGAGCCTAAAGATGACTTTTTAACCCCTTTTAAAGCTACCGATCTAAAAGAGTACGCCATCATAAATTATGGCCCGTGGGACGAGATGAACAATTTAACACCATTTGTCGAAGGTTGGGGAGCAAAACCAAAAGGAGCGGAATTTTATCCCCACGACATGACCGTTAAAGAGTTTGAAAGCTTTAAAGATCCTGACAAAACAAGCCTTTACACGCTTATCAAAAGAGATAAAAACGGTAAACTACAAACCGTTTGGTATCACGATGCATTTAAAAAAGAGGTTGAAAAGGCAGCCAAACTGTTGCTGGAAGCTTCAAAACTTGCCGAAAACAAAGGGTTTGCACACTATTTGGAATTGCGTTCCAAAGCACTGTTAACCGACGACTATTTCGAAAGCGATATGGCCTGGCTGGATATGAGCGGAAACCTGATTGACATTGTTATAGGCCCCATCGAAAACTACACCGACCAGCTTTTTGGCTACAAAGCAGCCCACGAATCATTCGTTTTAATAAAGGATGTTGAGTGGAGTAACAAGCTTTCAAAATATGCTAAATTTTTACCTCAACTACAAAAAGAGCTTCCGGTTGACCCTAAGTACAAACAGGAAACCCCCGGATTAAAGGCCGATTTAAATGCTTACGATGTGGTATATTATGCCGGCGACTGCAATATGGCCGGAAAAACCATTGCCATCAACCTGCCCAACGACGAGCGCGTTCAGCTTAAGAAAGGTACTCGTAAGCTTCAACTAAAAAATGCCATGCGTGCCAAGTTTGATGAAATTTTAGTTCCCATTTCCAAAGTACTTATCGCTCCCGACCAACGCCAATACATTACTTTTAACGCTTTCTTTTCAAACACCATGTTTCACGAAGTAGCCCACGGTATGGGTATTAAAAACACCATCAACGGAAAAGGGCCGGTTCGAAAAGCACTCAAAGAAAAATATTCAGCCATCGAAGAGGGAAAAGCTGATATTCTGGGGTTGTATCTGGTAAATAGCTTGTATGATATGGGAGAATTTACCGACACCAAACTGATGGATAACTATGTAACTTTTATGGCCGGTATCTTCCGCTCGGTACGTTTTGGCGCTTCCAGTGCCCACGGTATGGCCAACATGCTGCGTTTTAACTTCTTCTTGAAAAATGGTGCTTTCAACCGCCATGACGACGGCACTTATTCCGTTAACTTTGAAAAGATGAAAGAGGCTTCCAAGGCGCTGACCCAAAAAATCCTGAAAATTCAGGGCGATGGCGATTACGCAGCGGCTAAAAAATGGATTGAAACCGATGGCATCATTCCACAGCAGTTAAAAGAAGATTTGGATAAAGTTAACAGTATGGGTATTCCGGTGGATATTTACTTTGAACAAGGACCGCAGGTTTTAGGTTTAAAATAAAATGTAACTTCTGAAAACAAAAAAGCCGTTTCAACTTGAAACGGCTTTTTTTGTTTTCGTGAGTACTAACATTTATGCTAATTTACCTCTATATCTATAAATGACAAATGACATCATCAACATAATGGCAATTCCCAAAGCCCAATTATTCAACGGGACAGGCGCAGCATTATCAACTTCTACAAGGTATAAATTATCATCCGATTGATTTGTAACCCATAAATTATTATCATAATTCATATCGAGACCCGCTCCGCTGT
>CAZKGB010000350.1:0-3229 GCA_964551935.1 uncultured Lentimicrobiaceae bacterium
CAAATAATATCTTAATTAAAAATTTCATCATTTATTCAACTAAACAAGGGCAAAGATACGCTATTCATCTTATCGTTTTAATTGAAAACAATATTATTGAAAAGCCTATCTTTGCCTCTGAAATTGTCGATTGTTATCAACTTTAAAATCAGTTCCGGTGAAAGAAACCATCCTAATTCTTGATTTTGGCTCGCAATATACTCAGCTAATCGCCCGAAGGGTACGTGAGCTTAATGTTTATTGCGAGATTCATCCCTTTAACAAAGTTCCCGAAATTAGTAAAGATATAAAAGGGGTTATCCTTTCGGGAAGTCCCTTTTCGGTACGCGACAACGAAGCTCCTATTCCTGACCTGTCGGGCATTAGAGGCAAGCTGCCGCTGCTGGGCGTTTGTTATGGAGCGCAATTTTTAGCACAGCATGACGGGGGAGAGGTGTTGCCCTCCAAAATTCGTGAATATGGCCGTGCCAACCTGGGTTATATTAACCGTGAGTGTAAATTGATGAAAAGTATTTCGGATGGTAGCCAGGTTTGGATGTCGCATGGCGATACCATTTTAAAACTCCCCGAAAATTTTAAAATTATCAGCAGCACCGCCAGTATAGATGTGGCAGGTTTTAAAGTTGAAGGTGAAGAGACTTTTGGTATTCAGTTTCACCCCGAAGTTTATCACTCGACCGAAGGTACGCAGCTGTTGAAAAATTTTGTGGTTGATGTGTGCGGATGTTCACAGGACTGGACCCCCGATTCGTTTGTTGAAACAACCGTGGCAGCGCTGAAAGAAAAGTTAGCTGATGATAAGGTGGTGCTCGGGCTTTCGGGTGGCGTTGATTCGTCGGTGGCGGCAGTGTTGCTGCACAAAGCAATTGGCAAAAACCTCTACTGTATTTTTGTTGATAACGGGTTGTTGCGTAAAAACGAGTTTGAAGAGGTGCTTCACTCTTACAAAAATATGGGACTCAATGTAAAAGGGGTCGATGCTGCCGAAATGTTTTACAATGCCCTTGCCGGTATTTCGGAGCCGGAAGGAAAACGAAAAGCCATCGGTAAAACCTTTATCGAAGTTTTTGATCATGAAGCCCATTTGATTGAAGAGGTAAAATGGCTGGCGCAGGGAACCATTTATCCCGACGTTATTGAATCGGTATCGGTAAAAGGTCCGTCGGCCACTATTAAATCGCACCATAACGTGGGCGGGCTTCCCGATTTTATGAAATTAAAAGTGGTTGAACCGTTGAATACCCTTTTTAAAGATGAAGTGCGCCGGATCGGTAAAACCTTGCAAATGCCGGCTCATCTGCTGGAGCGCCATCCGTTTCCCGGACCCGGGTTGGGCATACGGATATTAGGGCCAATAACCCCTGAGCGAGTAAAGATACTTCAGGAGGTAGGTGCCATCTTTATTAACGGTTTGCGCGAATGGGATTTGTATAACAAAGTTTGGCAGGCTGCTGCCATCTTACTGCCGGTAAATTCGGTAGGTGTGATGGGCGATGAACGAACTTATGAAAACGTAGTGGCACTGAGAGCGGTGGAGTCGACCGACGGAATGACCGCCGACTGGTCGAAGCTGCCTTACGAGTTTCTGTCGAAGGTGTCGAACGATATTATCAACAGGGTTAAAGGGGTTAACAGGGTTGTGTACGACATCAGTTCAAAACCTCCTGCCACAATAGAATGGGAATAACAAACGTTGTTTTTTAGATTGTTCTATATTTGAAAAAATCTTTCAATCATCATTTATGAAAAGTAAAAACATTGTTTTATTGTTGGTTTTTGCCCTGCTAAATCTCAGCTTGCCGGCTCAAGGGGTTTATATTCCTAAAAGCAACGATATTCAGGAGAGAAACAACAAGCAATATTACGTTCACACGGTTCAAAAGGGACAAACCGTTTATTCCATTGCCAAAGCCTACGATGTAACCATCGATGAAATTTACTTTGAAAACCCTGATGCCAAATACGGTTTGCAGATTGGCCAGCAACTTTGGATTCCGACCATCAACAAGGAGACCGAAGTAAATGCCGAGGTGTCGTCAGCGAACTTCGACTTTTTCTATCACATTGCCGATGCGGGTGAGCGGTTTTCGCATATTGCCGCACTTTATAATATTCCTGAAAGATATGTCCGCCTTGCTAATTCTGTTTGTCGGAGCCGTTAAAAGAGGGTGAATATGTTAAGGTTCCGGTGGAAGCATCGTTTCCGGTTTTGGATGGGAAAAGAACAAAACGCAATAAAAAGCCTCAAACGTCGTATGTACCTGCCCCCGATGTTTCAATGGAAAGGTCAAACGTGCGAACCTCTCAGCAAAAAGTACAACATCAGAAGGTGGATGAAGTGAGTTTTAACCCGAACATTAAAGTGATGGAAAATTATCGCCATGTTGTTGTGCGGGGAGAAACGTTGGAGACCATTGCCAAAAAGTACCAAATTTCGATGGTGGACCTAAAGAGTGTTAATCCGGGATTACAAAGTATTGTTCAGGGCGACCGGTTGCGGATTCCCGCCTACGCAGTAATTCCGGGGGTAACTAATTATAATAATGAGAAACCGAAGATTATTGACTCTTCTCCCAAACAGACAACTCCTCAAAAACCCGATAAATCGAAAATCTCTTTTAAATACACCGTTCAAAGCGGGGAAAATATTTATACCATTGCCCGGAAGTTTGGAGTGGCACCGGAAACACTTTATAAGTTCAATCCGTCGTTGAGCGGGCCTGCCTTGCGCTCCGGGAAGGTGCTTGTTATTCCTAAGCTTGAAAAAAAACCGCGTTTTATCTACTATCGGGTTCCGCGAAAAACCAGGCTGAAAAAAATAGCACGGCTTTTTAAAATAAACTATTCAGAGCTGAAAGATGCAAATCCCGGTTTGAAAAACAGGGTTTATGCAGGGCAAACAGTAAAAATTCCCGGAGGTGAGCATGCCGTGCTCATCGCGGCCCAACCCGGGGTAAAAGAGCCAACCGGTAATGTTAACGTAGTTGAGAAACCGGACAATCAACGGTGCAAACCCAAACCGTACCGGGGAAAAGAGATTAAAGTAGCGCTAATGGTTCCGCTTTATCTGGAAGAGATGGACAGTGTCAACTCGGTGGAGTTTATTAAAACCTATCAACCTGGGTTTAAACCTTTTACTTTTGTTGAGTTTGTTGAAGGCGCATTGTTGGCCGTCGATTCACTAAAAATGATGGGATACAACATAGAACTCGATGTGTACGACGTGGAT
>CAZKGB010000351.1:0-3216 GCA_964551935.1 uncultured Lentimicrobiaceae bacterium
GTGAATGCTTAAATGCCTAAATGCGTGAATGCTTAAATGCTCAAATGCGTGAATGAGGGAATGAGGGAATGAGGGAATGAGGGAATGAGTGAATGCGTGAATGAGGGAATGAGAGAATGTGGGAATGAGGGAATGCGTGAATGACGGCGAACCAAAAACGCGGCATTAGCGCATATTACACCGACCAAAAGGAGATAAAAAAACAGTATCTTTGCATTTTAATGATTAGTAACGATGGAACAGCAAGAGATAAAGCTTGATATCCCGACAATATTTCAATCAGACGCCGAGGAAAAACCTTTTGAAACCTGTGTGGTGTGCGGAAAAGATTTGTTACACAGCCAGGAGACCTATATGATAGAAAAGGTATTTAAAACTTACGAAGGACACGATTTTAAATCTACGGTATTTGAATTTGCCATCTGCACCAGCTGCCATCAAAAAATGCAGGAAGGAATGTCGGAAGAGTCGATGCAAAACATGCAAAACTACTATCAGCAATTTATTCAACAACGCGGAAGTGATTCTATCATGATCGACCTGCGAACCTTCGATATCAACCAGTGGCTAAACAAATGTTTTTTTAAGTCAACCCCTGTTTCCGAAATGCAAGAGTATCAGGTAGTGGGAATGTTTAAAGGCGACAAGCTGATTTTAAATCAGCCTCCCATGGTGATTGGTTATCAGGCCATGGAAGAGATGGCAGAGCTTTTATCGAAGCAAACCCGCGACGAGATGAACGGCTTCCGCGAGAAATTTTTGGGGCCGCCTCCCGAATTCAGCGAGTTTATTTACGGTAAAAAACTGATTATGGTGTAATATTTTCATCTTTTTTCTGTTTTTATCGGTATATGAAAAAAATTATTTTATCCATCCTGATATCAGGATTCATTTATACGGCTATGGCACAAAACAACCAGGATACGGCAACTTTCGGCAGCGGATGCTTTTGGTGCTCTGAAGCTATTTTTGAACGACTTCAAGGGGTAATGGAAGTTACACCCGGCTATGCAGGAGGCACCGAAAAAAACCCCTCCTACGAATTGGTATGTTCAGGCACCACCAACTACGCCGAGGTCATCCAACTCACCTACAACCCAAAAGTAATCAGTTACAAAGAACTCCTGGAAGTATTTTGGAAAACCCACAACCCCACCACGCTTAACCGCCAGGGCGCCGATGTGGGAACCCAATACCGCTCGGTTATCTTTTATCATAGCCAAAAGCAAAAAGAGACAGCGGAATTTTACAAAAACGAACTCACCAAAGCAAAAATCTGGGACAAACCCATTGTTACCCAAATAGAACCCGTTTCCAATTTTTATCCTGCCGAGAAATACCATAACGACTACTACAAAAACAATCCCGGAAACGGCTATTGTAACTTTGTGATTACCCCAAAAATTGAAAAATTTAAAAAACTCTTTAAGGAGAAACTAAAATAAGATGCACGAGATAGAGCCTTTTTACAACTGGGTGGAGCTTTATAATGCTTCGCACGACAGCCGCTCGCCATTCTACGGCCGTGAGTACAGCGAAACGTTGTGTCACAACACCATCTATAACCATTACATTCACCCGCAGTGGGATGAGTTCGGCTCACAAACACTCTATATTAAAATCCTGTTTGCCGATTACGATACGGGGTTTGCCATTATTGAGCTGATGGGCGAATGGAATGACGTGTTATACAACGATGTGATGTTTTTGTATCGGGATGTAGTTGAACATTTAATCAACGAAGGTATTAAACATTTTATATTAATTGGTGAAAATGTGTTGGATTTTCATTCCGATACCGATGACTATCTGGCTGAATGGTTTGATAACATCGAAGAAGGCTGGATTATCGGCATCAATTTCCGACAACATGTTATCGACGAGTTTAAAAATGCCAACCTCGACCAGTACATAGCTTTTTATGGTCAATTCGATGAGGTTCTATGGCGCAGTGTTCAACCAAAGCAACTGTTTAGACTGCTTGATGATTTGATTACAAAACAACTGGGAGCCTAATGAAGAAAACGGGAGCAATTATAAAAATAGAGGGTAAAGTGCAGGGGGTCGGCTTCAGGTATTACACACAACAAAAAGCACGCGAGCTTTCCATCGACGGTTTCGTACAAAACCGGCCTGACGGAAGTGTTTACGTGGAAGCAGAGGGTAACGAAGAGAACCTCGATGCCTTTATTATGTGGTGCCACGACGGGCCTGGTTGGGCAAGAGTAACCAACATTATGGTACAACGAACTCCGCCGTTTGGATACAACGATTTTGTCATAAAATAAATTACCTAATACTATGTTTACTGCTAAAGAAGTTGCCGATTATTATAACACTACCCAAAACCACTATAAAACATGGTGGAAACTCGAAGATAACCTCTCACTACATTATGGAATCTGGGAAAAGGGAATTAACAACTTCGAGGAATCGTTGGCGAACACAAACCGGATTCTTATGGAGTTAGGAAATATTTCCGCATCCGATAAAGTGCTGGATGCCGGATGTGGCGTTGGAGGATCTGCACTCTTCCTTGCTGAGAACAAACAGGCAAATGTTACCGGCATTACTTTAAGCAGCAAACAGGTTGAACTGGCAAAACAAAGTGCTGACAGAAAAAAACTAACCCACAAAGTCGATTTCTTTTTAATGGATTACACCCATACATCTTTTGAAGACGAATCGTTTGACGTGGTTTGGGCCTGCGAAAGCGCATCATCGGTAACCGATAAAAGTCTGTTTATTAAAGAGGCTTTCAGAGTACTGAAAAAAGGAGGCCGTCTTATACTTAGCGACTTCTTTCAAACTACCGGAAACCAGCCCGACAAACACGAATGGATAAAAAAATGGGGTGCCACCTGGGGAATATCGGGTTTTGATACCCGGGATTCTTTTGTGGAAAAATTAAACAAACAAGGTTTTAACAATATCAAAAGCTTTAATTATACCGAAAAAATTTATAAAAGTGCCAAAAGAATGTATTACGCTTCGTTGCTGGGAGCCATACCATCCGAACTATACAACTTAACCCATCCTAATGTATCGCCTTTTGCCAAAACCCATTACAAATGCGGCTACTACCAATACAAAGCTCTTCAAAACGGACTATGGAAGTACCATATTATTTTAGCTGTAAGTAAAACAGTAAAGGGCTCTTTGGGATTTGTGCCAACATTTTGTGTTAAGCCGTGGAGCCGGAGTATTCTACAAAAG